>CACYCZ010000115.1 GCA_902773055.1 uncultured Bacteroidales bacterium | reverse complement strand
TCGAGCTTCAGTTTATTCTTTGGGTTCACCAGTCTCTGATGAGCCTTGTAGTTGGTCCATTTCTCTGCTACCGGACCTTCAGGTATTCTTGAATTTATATTTGCCATGTCTTCAACATTTTTACTTCATTAAACATTTAGCAGCAGGAACCCGCACAACCAGGGAACAATGCAAAGCCCAGGACAACGGCGGCAAACATGGCGATAACCACGGTTACCCATACAATACCGATTACTCTCCAACGGTTGAACCATACCTTACCGCTTGTACCCAATGTCTGGATAGCACTCCAGAAACCATGGCTGAGATGGAACCACAACGCTGCCAGCCAAACAAGGTAGATGACAGCCGTAACAGGGCAGCTGAAAGTCTGCTGAATGTAGGCATAACCGTCCGAAGGACTGTACATTGTCTCCATACCAGTCAGTTCTGCAAACATCATGTTGAACCAGAAATGGTAGAGGTGAAGCAGGAGGCCACATGCAATGATGATACCCAGTACCAGCATGTTCTGAGATGCCCATTCCACCTTTTCAGGCTTGGCAGTAACGGCATAGCGGTTGTTGCCACGCGCCCTGCGGTTCTCCCAAGTCAGAATAAACGCATACAGGATATGCAACACAGCCAGGCCGGCCAATGCCAGCGTAGCCACTACTGCATACCAGTTTGCACCCAAAAACTCACAGATGAGGTTGTAGGCATCACCCGAGATAAGGGCGACAACATTCATGCATGCATGGAATGTCAGAAAAAGGACCAGTGCCAGTCCTGTGACCGACATAATGACCTTTTTGCCAATAGATGAATTTATTAACCACATAAAAATTAAATTATTGAAATTTATATTAATATTTTATTCGATACATTTCTACTAGAGTCATTCTCCTCCGCTCTCGTTGCTTTCGGGCACGGGGGAGTACAACTAAAGTGCAAAAATACCAAAATATTTCATTCTGCCATGGAAAGCCACTCATAAAAATGCAATTTTTCAATCCCTTCCCCTTTTTCCCCGTTGCCCTCCACTTGCACTTTTTCCATAAACTCACGCCCCAAAAACCGACAATAAAAAGTCGGGAGATCCGCAACGCCTATTCCAATCATTACATAACCGTATCGGGAACGATATAGCCTCATCATACCTTTTATGTTCACCGATGCTGAACATACGTTCACCAGTGCGGAATATACGTTCAGCGACGGGAAACATACATTTTCCGTCCGTAAACATAAACTTTCCAGGGGGCAATCATGTCTGCAGATACCATATAGCATATCATTTCCCCTGATGTTTTTAAGAATTTAAGTCAATGCGTATTTGGCATACACACCGATATGTTAGTAATATAACACAAAAGCAGAGGCGACCCGTGAGGTCGCCTCTGCCAATAAAATAGGGGTAACAGGTATCTTTACTTCACTGCCTTCTTGCGGCCGTTAATGATGTAGATGCCGTGGCGAGCCGACTGTGGCGTAATGCTCCGGCCATCTATCGTATAAACACCTTTACTTCCGGCTTTGTCATTTACCTTGACAGACTGGATGCCCGTGGGGTTTGCTATGGTAATGGTATATGGCGCAGCCATTGACCCGAGCGCATCAGCATGGAACGTGCATGTCTGCAATATGTCATAGGACTCCCCTGTATCGGCCTTGAATGCCTTGAAGGTTATTTCCTCCGTATCGTTACCGCATACAGGCAGGAAGAGCCGGTTGCCTACGAAATGGCCTGCTCCGCGACACTCCTCGCCCACGAAAGCATAGACGAGGAAACTGCTGTCGGCAATGATATTTCCCTCATAAACAACGTCAGCCAAAATACACATCATGTCGGCGGCTGCATGCTTGTCGGCAGTCAGCGGAGCGGCCTTAGGTAGTCTGTGCCCATAGAGAGCCTTGGCATTTGCCGTAGGCACAGTGTTGTAGACAAAGGCTTTCTGGGATGCAGATTTGTACATGTAACCCTGTCCAGGCTTCAGCATGTCAATCGTTCCCTGCCATTTTCCACCGTCGCAGACGGCAAAGCCATCCTCAAGGCTGGCAATAATGTCGCCATCCTGAACAGCAAGATAGCTGAAAGCATCATTGAGCGACAGCGTGACATCAAGCGGGTATCCCAGCCAGTTCCAGCCTGCTGACAGCATGATTTCCTGTGCCGTAGGATTATATTGGTCACCGGTAAAGGAGATGCTGGCGTCTGCCTTGGCATTGACCTTTATGGAAGTTGCCGCATCTACGTGGGTGGCAGCATACTGCTGTGTCAACACCTTGGTGGCAACATCCTGAAGATGACTTACCGCATAAGGACTGGCCTGGTCATGCGAAATCCAGTTCCATCCCTTGGCCAAAGGTACGGCAACGGCAGACTGACGGATAGTATAGTGATATTCCTTCACTTCACTCTCCATACCATTAAATCCTACAGACATAATCTTCAATGTTGTAGCATCATTGATAGTAATAGGATTCTCGTAAAGTTTACGCGTAGCCGATTCGCAAGGACAAGTTCCGTCCGTTGTATAGTAAATGGTTGCACCTTCGCTTTCGCAGGAGAGCGTAATGACCTGTCCTCTGTAAATAGCTGTACCGCTTATGCGCGAAGCCAGAGGAGCCTTGACATCCATCAGCATTGAAGCATCAACCACATTGACTTTGCTGACTGCCGTCAGCTCCTCATCAACAACTTCAAACTGCAATGCAGTAGTACCATAGAGAGCACCATTGACCTGCAGGGCTGCCTGTCCGTTTTCATCCAATGTAAGGGTAAGCGCTGATGCCGCTTCCTCGCCGACAGTAGCAATGAGTGAAGACGACGAAGTAACGGTTATCTTCTTACCGGCAGCTGCTTCTGTGGGAAGCAATCCTACCATGACAGTCTGCTTGCCATCATAGGCAATATCCAGTACAGAATCGACGGCAATGGAGTCAATACGTTTTTCAATGTCTATTTTCTGCTGGTAGTTTTCTGTCATGTTGATGCCGGCATAGCTTTCCACATTGCGGTTGACCATGACATAGATCTCATCATAGATATTCAACTGGCCGGTTTTAACGAAAACTTTAGTAGCATACTTGGTACTGCTGCCCTCAATGGTTTCCTCTTCGTCGGAATAGCTGAATGCCACATCAGTGATAAATGTCTCATCTGTTCCCTTGATGCCCTTTATGAAAATGTTTCCGGCATTGAGAGTGGAAGGTTTCATGTATTTATTGAAAGTAATTTCCACTCCGCCTTCGGCATTGGCAGAAGATTCATAGGCACGCGCCTTGAGCACTTCAGGCTGGGCATTCTGCACCATACCGATATTGACGTCCATCTGGGGCGGAGGAACAGGGAGCCAGTCGGAATAGGCTGTAACATATCCCTCCTTCTCATATTTTACCTGCCATAATCCCTCTGGTACATCCCATTTGTACATACCTTCCTTATCGGTATAGAGCGGGTTCTCCTGACTATACTGGCTGGCATCCCAAAGAACGATGTCCTGCTGCAAGTCACCATAAACATCCTCATAGGTATGCTTATAGTATGCTGTCGCAGTGACACCCTCCAGACGGTTGCTGGATACACCTTCATAGACATATCCGGCCGGGTCGATAATCGGCTCTACTACGGGATAAGGCAGCGTGAAGTCCCATTTGTCATCAATGACCTCAGCTGTTTCATATGCACATTCAAACTTGTTGCGGTCGCGCTTAGCCTTGCGGATATGGTTGCGCGATGCGGCCTTGTTTTCCTGATATACCGCTGTAGCAATCGTAGTGAGATAACTTGCCAGCGCACTGTTGACAAAACTGAGCATAGGCACACCCTTTTCATTCGTAGTATTGGATGTAAGAAGATATGCCATGACAGAGGCCATGCGACATGCTGCGATATAGCGCTCACCATGTTTCGTCTTGAGGTCCTCACTTATCCAAGACAATGCCCTTGCCTGCGGGTCGTCAATACCACTGCATGGCAAGATGCGGTCGATGAACGCCTGCCAGTCGTTGACGTCCTGTATGCCATAATGGCCATAGGAGATGAGACGGTTGAGATTTCGGATAATTTCAATATACCCGTTCACCTGCTCAAGGGCGGCATTGAGTTCAAAGCGGTGCTTCTTCAACAGTGCCACATTGGTCGATGCTGCCATGATCTGGGCGTCCACTGCGGCGACCTCGTCAGGATGAGCATCCTTATAGGCTTTAAGTGTATGGATGAGCGTCTCGGCATCCTCCAACGCATCGGCAATACCAGCCATCTGGGTACGTATGGGCGCAGCCGTGTTGTTAATGTATTCATTCACATGGTGTACGGCATCCTCCAGGTCTTTGATATTGTTTTTGAGTTCTGTAACAAGATCGGTAGCTATACGCGCCTTCAGTGACTTGCTTCCGCCTTGCCCTGTCGGCTGATTATTAACACCCCAGACTTCAGAGGTCTGCTGATTATAAGCCACGAAATTGCCTTCATCTCCAATATAGACCTTAACCGTATCGCCTTGTTGCGTTGTAGGCATGACAATAGTGTCATTTGCATACTGGTTCATGTCAACCTGCTGGAGATTATCAGTGGCAAAAAATTCATAGCCTTCGTTATCAGCACCATTAAATTTGATGGTATACTGCTGCGTGGCTGCTGTATTTTCCGTTACATCCATAACCACGACAGGCTCCTGTACGGCTACTACTTCTATGTTTTCTACCTGTTGTTGGGCAACCTCAGTATTAAAACTTTCTTCAGGTTCTGTCTTGATGTCATCATCCTTGTAGGAGTTGTCCACTTCAGGCATTGAGGTCACAGTTGTAGTATAATCATTGCGCTCGACTACCTCCTGATGTATCAGTGAGTGACTGTCGTCAACTTCAGCAAAATCAATCTCAGTAGAGAGATCAGCATCTACAGCCACACGCACACCGATTGGTATAGATTGCATGTCAAATTTGCCATGAGCAACCCAACGGTCCAAATTCTTTATATATCGGGCTGGCAGTTCTATCCAATTGTGTTTATTCGTGAAAACACGAATGATGCAGCTGTTGACTACAGTCGTATCGTTATTGGTCAGATCAGCCGTAAAGACAAACTCCGTATTGGATTCAAAATTATATGACTTTGAACTGGTTGTGACATGTTCCAAGTCAAATTTAACCCAAATGGTCCTGTTAACAGCATTGTTGAAGAATGACATCTCAACCGTCTTGGCTTGAATACTCCTCTCATTATATTCAACAGGGCGTGTCTCTGTCTTCATCACCAGTCCCGATGGTGTTGTAACATGAGCACTTATTTCGTGCATTGAGAGGTTCGCCGGCCTGTACAGTTGTGTCTGCAACGACCAATAGCCGTCCGACAAAGCCTTAGTCGTACCTATGACAATGTTGCCGTCATAAACCACAACTTCCGACTGCGCCGCAGCATTACCGTCTATATTAACAGCGGGTGTAGAAACCATCGGCGGCGTCCATATAGTAAGATCCGTCACCGTATAGGCAGCATTACCGATAGGCTGCAAGATAGTCTTGCCATTCAGTTGGAATCTCACGAAAGCATTGGGTGTATAGTTACCGCGTTCTGTGGGAATAATGCAGAATTTTACCCTGTCGGTCACATTATCTCCAAGGGGAACAGTAACCGTATTGTCACGGTACTCATAGCTGCTGATGTTCTTCCCGACAATGACAGAACCCTCAACCATCTTGGCATTTGCCGGCAGTTCCACAACCAACTCAGCCTGGCTGATTTGCTGTTTGTAAGCATCCTGAAAATCAACCTTCCCACTAAGTGTAAGATAGTTGCCTGCTATTACATCCGTACGGTTGACATTGAAGGTTGTATTCTTCCCCGTATAGTAATACTTCGATTCGTTGAAGATAGGAATGACCACGTTGCGTAAAGCAATGATTTTGCCGCTTTCTACGGTAACATCATTCCTGACATAGTCAACACCTTCCTCCATACCAGCAGTAGCTATATCACTCAGAGAATAGATAGAATTGAAATACGCACTCTGTCCCATAGTAATAAGCGTGTACTGTCCGTCTGCCAGATTTTCAAAATAGACAAAATTTGGCTGGTTGTCGTGACGGAGCATATCGCCCAATTCCGTTTCATAGGCAGTAAAATTGGTATTGTATGTACTGTGATCAACAAGATTACCTTTACTGTCATAGAGAATACCCTCCACGGCTGTATTGTCTGTCACAAGGAAACGCGCAAACAGAGCACCATATTTTACAATAGGGAATGTTACCGACATAGTACCTTTTTCTTCTACAATACCTTTTACAGTTACATCCTTAAACTCAGAAGTCTTACTGTGGCAGGTAATCTCTATCATATCTCCCACTCCGACTCCTTCAGGAATGACAATCTTAGGATATTGCACGCTGAAGTTACCGACAACTTTGTCTGTGGTCTTATTATATATAGTATAGCCCACATTGTTGCAGTCTTTATAATAAGGCTCTGTTTCTGGAGTCTGTTCCTCTGTTACACTTGCTTGATAAGTAAATGCCAGATTGACGACAATACCAGACAAGGGCTTCAGTTTGGTCGTCATATTATTAATGATGCCGTCCTGAGCTGATGCAAATGCCAGCTCACTGATTTCAAATGAAACATCTGCGAAATCATTTGCTGAAACCGTTACCGCAGAAGGTGCTCCATGAATGGATATAGTGTAAGAACCATCTACGTCAGTAGCAGTCGTCAGCGCATCTGAATATTTCCCGTTAAGCGTCTGAGTTATGCTTACTGTAGCGCCACGGATGGAAACACCCGAAAGACTGTTCTCCACTTTACCTTTCATTACATATTCTGCAAAAGGCTGAAGCGTCAATTTAACGATGTTTTCACTCTCTTGAATTTCGTATTCCGCATCTGCCGGCTGAAGATATTTTAGCCCTAAATCCTGAGGCAAAACAACACTATAGCTAACAGCATAGCCTGCTATCTGTGCATCAAGCCTGTTGCCTTTAGAAAGGAAAGAGCCCTTGCTGTCAGTCCATGTAACAGCAACATCATCTGTTACGTCTGTATTGTCAGGAGTGACAATTTGCAAAACGACACTCTGCAGGTTCTTTAGCTTGGACAAAGTCCTGCTCACTGTCTCCTCATCCATGGTAATGGTATCGCTCTCGGCAATAATCTGATTAGACAGATTTTTGAGAAACGCTTTGTACTTTGTGTCTCGGACAAGGGTACCGAACGTGTAATTCAAACGGTCAGTAATGACATATTTATATTTCTGCCCACTCTTCACGTTTATCAGTTCCAAAGCCATATTTTTATATCTGCCGTCAGCGCATTCTGATGGAAGGTTGATTTCCAATGTACAGACTTTGCTAAGCAATGGCAGAATAGTGAAATTATTCCACCCATCTGTTGCTTTATAGAGATCAACGGATGATTCCGGAACATATATCACCATATCAGAAGACACACCACTGAATACTGCTGTTCCAAGACTTGGTGGCACTGTAGCATAGCAATTGAAAGACTTCAACGATGTGCAGTTTCGGAAAGCATAAGACTGAATAGAAGATATGCAGTCAGGTATCTCTATCTCCTGCAGGGCAGTGTTTCCATCCCAGGTGTAGCTTGGTATATACGTTACACCGCCAATGCGGCTGAGATCAATTTTAGTACACTGGGTAAAATAATTGGCGAAACTAAAATCCTGCACTGTCATACTTCCATCTACTATCAGATGAGTAACTGCGGTATAGTTACCGCTACCCACCAAATTCTGCAGGGAAGAAGTGAGGTATCCTGCCCGGAAATTATCCATGATAGCCTCGCCAGAGGTCTTGTCCCAGTAATTGGTCCCTGGATTGCCAGGAGTGCTTGGG
>CACYCZ010000114.1 GCA_902773055.1 uncultured Bacteroidales bacterium | reverse complement strand
CACCCACAAACACGCCAATGGCGCAATTAGGCGACGGCTCCCTCGTACTTCCTGTCGTTGTCTCATGTAAATCTTTCAAAGATCAATTTTGCGCAATCAAAGGACTTTTCCGTTATCTCTTCCGAGGCAACTGCCCTGAATGCGGATGCAAAATTACAACAACTACCCCATTCGAACCAAATTATCTGAACGCTTTTTTTGAAAAATTTTTCCCACTTTTATTTATAATCCACATTTTCAATACAATATTTTTTTTGCCATTTTTTTCAACTTTAACAATGAATTTTAATTTTGCTCAGTGCAAATTGCAAAATAAGTACCAATATTTATTTCCTTCATATATATAATGAGGGAAAAAATCATGAGAAAAGCATGACTCCCCGACAGAATTTAATTGCACGAAGTGCCTCACACAGATGAGAGGGTCTGACTACGCATCTGGCAGCGCTTTTTGAAGAGCAGACCATGATTCTTATCTTCCAATCGGCCGGGCTTATGGCTCTTAACAATTATTAACAGCCGAAGGGGACATTGTCTTCATCACCTGAACCCTCCACAGAAAGCACTGCAGAGGGGGTAAATCTGGCAGGCCTGCAAAATTTCACTGGCAGGCCTGCGCGTTGAACCCAGCAGGCCTGCCAGTGAAAACGCCAAGGCCGGGGAGTTTTTACGGGTCCAGCAGGTAGTCTTGGGAAAAGTTAAATTCTGTTAATTTTATTGACTATGCCGGATGTTTTAAGCAAAAGAATGACTCCGCCATTTAGTTGATTGGAATTAGGCTTGACGGCCTATGCTCATTTGTTTCCAACTACACTAATATTATTATACATTATTTAAAAGGGGAAACAAATGAATCATTGCTTGAAATGGCGGTAGGATTACTATCTTTCTATTCTGGCCAAATAGTCGTAATGGTCCCCCTCCTGAACCAACTCACATTTGAAACCGAAGATACGGGCTGAGTTCTGCAGGGTTTCAAAATCCAAGTACAGACAATCAAAGCGCTCTCCTCTGATGCCTTTGTATTGCATCCTGTAATCTACTTCTCCATAGTAGTCCTCAACATCGGGGATGTTGACAGTTCCGTCATCTTCCGTATACAGATAAATCAAGTCGCTGGAATCGATCAGCACCTGCCCTCCGGGCTTGAGCAAGGTATTCAGCCGACGGAAGAACATGGGGATGCGGGCTAATTTACCTATAATAGATGTTCCGTTCATCAAGAACAGTATCGTGTCATATCGGCCTATGTCGTCTTGTGCGAAAAAATCCATGCACAATACAGGGTTCAATCCCCTCTCCTTCATCACCTCGCACGACAGGCGAGAAAGCTCAAGACATGCCACTTGACCCATATAGCCCATCTGTTTCAGTGCAAGGGAGTGACACCCACTGGCAGCACCGACGTCCAAGACATCTCCCCTGCACATCTTCAAAGCTCTCTGCTCAAGCAGAGGCATTTCTTCAAAGGTGCGAAAAAGGTATGGCACAGGTATTTCATCCTCATCAAACATTGATGAAAGCACTCTCAACCTTGCCGCTGTGGCATGATGGTAAAAATCCATAATGGCAGCCCCCATAGGGTCCTTGTTATCTGTTATTTTCATTGAACATCTTTACGGATATAAAATTAGGCAAATTCTTTCCTTTCCAGCATAAAAAGAGAGCAAATCTAAAAAAAAATATTGTTTTTCTTGCTATATAAAAACAAATGTTGTACTTTTACAAATTGAAAATCTATTTGACAACAAAAAAAAAACAAATATGAAAAAACTTTTAATCACGGCATTAGCTGCCATCATGACATTAGGAGTAAAGGCTGAAATGACAGAAGTCCTCATTGTAGCATTAAAAGACAATACCACAGTAGAATTTATCCTCAATGAGAGCCCTAAAATCAAATTTGCCTCAGAAGAACTGACTATTACCTCTACTACACTAAGCGGTCAGTATGCCTATGCCAATGTCAGAAATCTGCATTTTGAGTCAAAAGACATTACAGCCATCAAAAGTGCCAAAGTTGCCGACAACACAATGCGCATTTTCTATAACGGCGCCAACGAATACACCATCGCAGGCTTGAAAGCGACCGACAATGTACAGGTATTCAACACATCTGGTCAAAAACTGCTCAATAAGAAAGCACAAGAAGGAACCTTGAACATTTCTCTGCAAGAATACAACACAGGTACCTATATCATTAATATTGCAGGAAAACATTCTTTCAAAGTCATCAAGAAATAATTCTGTCAGAGTCCGAACATACGGAGACACACTCTGGTTGTTGAAGACAGAATACATACAATAATCCATATTATAGCGCTACGGGCTTGCAGGGTATTCCTGCAAGCCCGTAGCGCTATAAAGGCTTCTTAACATTGCCCTCAGCGAAAATGCATCAGGGCATGGTTACAGGCGGAAACGCATGTAACTTGTCCCATTTGGCGTACGAGTCTGATGAAAAGACACATACAACCATTTTCCACGAATATCAAGCCCCTCCGGTTCCTTGGCCACAGGGTTCAAGTCTAATGTCTTGACTATTTTCTGCCGTTTCAAATCGAACACATGCAACTTTCTGTCCAGCGGATTGTAACCCTCGGGAAGATAAGCCAGCCCGTGACGGATGCGGCTACCTTGGCTCACAACAAAATTATCTATGACCAACGTTTCCAGTATATCCTTTTTCTTGAAATGCACTTCCCCCTTTGCATCCGAATCTGCCAATCTCGGCATTTTGAACTTGCGCATAATTTTCTTACCTGTAGTCAAGCCATCGCTTGGACTGCCAAAAGTATAAATATATCCGTTTTCCGTATCAAGCGTCCAATCCATATATTCGTACTCATCAGGGGCATCGTCGTCAAAATAAATCCGCTGCACGATCTTATTTGTACCGTCCAGATGAATATCTGTTACCATACACCCTTTGTCACCTTTACATTCGGAAATATACAATAGCGGGAACTCTGAATTACGGTCAAATTTTTCCGTACCGAAGTTGGCATTATTGCAATGTGACTTATTGCCCTTCAAATTAAAAGTATTGACTATCTTTTTCTTCTTCAAGTCAATAACATGGCATTGACCCTTATTACGAAACTGGAAAGCATATTTCCCATAAATAGCAAAGCCCTGGGCTGAACTTACCATCTTGATATCCTGGCCGGCCATTTCCGCAATATTACCGACATATTCAGCCTCGAGTGAAGGAAGATGGCGCCTGGCGCTGGCAGCTGCCACACAACATGTTAAAACAAAAAGAATTGTGTATTTCATATATTCAATAATTATTAATTATATAATCCCCATTCAACGCCAGTTTTTCTCAAGACAGCCGTCAATCATCTTCATCTGCGACAATCTTGCGTTTTGGCAATACTTTTTCCTCTATCTTTTGGAATATGACGAACAGAACCGGCACGACAAACAGCAATGCCACCGTGCCTATCAACATACCTCCGATCGTACCTACGCCGAGCGAACGATTTCCGTTTGCTCCCACACCTGAGGAGAACGCCATAGGCAACAACCCAAAGACCATCGTCATACTTGTCATAAGTATCGGGCGCAGACGCACCCTGGCAGCATCCAATGCAGCTTCAACAATTCCCATACCATGGCGACGACGCTCTGACGCATATTCAGTCAAGAGGATAGCCGTCTTTGACAACAAGCCAATCAACATAATCAAGCCCGTCTGCATATATATGTTATTCTCCAATCCCCATATCTTGGCAAAGATAAAACTGCCGCACAATCCAAATGGCACAGAAAATATAACAGCCATTGGAATGAATAGACTTTCATACAGCGCACAAAGTATCAGATAGATAAATATGATGCATATCGCAAACACTAAGGCTGTCATATTCGTCGTGGAAGCTTCCTCACGGGTCATACTGCCAAATTCATATCCATATCCGTCGGGCAGCACGCCGTCGGCCACCTCTTCTACCGCTTTGATAGCCTGCCCTGCACTATATCCGTCCGCAGGGACACCACCCACCTGAATAGAGGGGAACAGGTTGAAGCGCGACAACGTCTCTGACCCATAAATTCGTGTCAGCGTAACATATTGTCCTATGGGGGACATCTTTCCCGTCGATGTCTTGACAAAGAAATTGTTCAGGCTCTCTTTATCCATACGGAACTCAGGAGAGGCCTGGACCATTACCCTATAGAGTTTTGTAAAACGGTTCAGGTTTGAAGCATAAGAGCCTCCGACATAGACCGACAACGTCTTCAGCACATCCAAAGGAGAAACCCCGTTACGCTTACATAAGGCCGCATCCACATCAACGCGATACTGAGGATACTTCGTGTCAAAATTTGTATATGCCCGGGATATTTCCTCACGCTTGTTAAGAGAGTCTATAAACAACTTGGTGTATTTTTCCAAAGCCTCAACACTTCCTCCCTGTTTATCCTGGAGGTGTATTTCCAGATTATTCGTGCGGCCATATCCGGGAATCATCGCTCCTGTATTTACCTGTATTTTTGCATTGGCGATATCGTCCGTACGCCGATATATCTCGGCCATGATAGAGTTTACATCCTGTCCCTTGTCCTTTCGCTCGGACCAGTTTTTCAGTTTAATAGTAAAACTTCCGCTTGATGCAGACTGTTCAAAGTTTGTACTGGCCCCTGCCAACATGGAATAGAGCCTGATTTCGGGAATATCAATGATGCGGCTCTTCACCTCTTCGACAATTTCAAAAGTTTCCTGAAGGTTCGTTCCCGGCGCAGCCTGAACATTGATGTAAATTGTCCCCATATCCTCCTGCGGGACAAGTCCTGTCTTGGTTGACTTCATCAGCCATGTCAGCCCTACAACTGCGACAGCCACCATTCCGGCTGACAACCATTTGCGACCGACAAGGCGCTCCACGACACCTTTATACTTAGCCGACATGGCATTGAACGAGGCATCAAAAGCCTTATGGAAATGGGATGAGAAACTCAGTTTCTCCCCTTTTGCGATATCTGCATGAGGCGTCATAATCAATGCACACAATGCAGGGCTCAGCGTCAGCGCATTCAGGCATGATATAGCCACTGCTATCGCCATCGTCAATCCAAACTGCATATAGAAAGTTCCTGTGACTCCACCTATAAAGCACACTGGAATGAACACTGCCATGAAAACCAGCGACGTCGTAAACAGAGCCGAAGTGATACCCTTCATAGCATCTATCGTTGCCTTGTACGATGACTTGTAGCCCTCGTCAAACTTGGCTTGCACAGCCTCAACCACCACTATGGCGTCATCGACCACCGTTCCTATCACCAGTACGAGGGCAAATAGGGTGAGCATGTTCAAACTGAATCCTATGGCATAGAGAACAGCAAACGTACCAAGCAGGGATACGGCTATTGCCACAGCCGGTATGACTGTCGAGCGGAAACTTTGCAAAAATACATACACTACCAGCACTACCAAGATCAAGGCTTCGAGCAATGTTTCCACCACGCTTGAAATTGATGCGTCAAGAAAATCTTTTTTGCTCTCCACGTCAACAAGTTCCATTCCCTTAGGCAATGTCTTACTGATTTCAGCCATTTCCTTGTCAATCTCGGTTATAATTTCGTTGGCATTTGAACCTGATGTCTGCGAAATACGTATGCTTACTCCCGGTCCGCCATTTGTCTCACCGATAAAATTATAGTCTGCCGCCCCCAGCTCTACCCGGCCGACATCCTTTATCCTAAGCACATCGCCGTTAGGCATAGACTTGATGACAAGGTTTTCATAATCCTTTTCTTCTTCGTAGCGCCCGCGGTATTTCAATACATACTGGAACGTATTTCTTGTATCGGCACCGAGTGTACCCGTGGAGGTCTCTATATTCTGCTCATCCAGTACTGTATTGATATCCGATGCACTGACGCCATATTCGGCCATCTTCCCCGGGTTCAGCCAGATGCGCATAGAGTAATCTGCCCCCATCACATTGACTTCTCCTACGCCCATGATACGGGAGAAGCGCGGTTCTATATTGATTTTGGCATAATTGCTCAGAAAATTCTTGTCAAAAGTACTGTCGGGGCTATAGAGGGCTATTTCCTTGATATTGCTCGTCTGGCGCTTCCTGACGGTCAGACCTGCCCTTGTCACCTCTGAAGGCAACCTTCCCTGCACTGTTGCCAAGCGGTTTTGCACATTGACCATGGCCATGTCTGGATCCACGCCCTTACGGAAGAATACGCCGATATTACATGAGCCGGTATTTGAAGAACGCGACGTCATGTACATCATACCCTCGACACCATTGATTGCCTCTTCGAGGGGTACCACCACGCTTTTCTGCACCGTTTCTGCATTGGCGCCCGTATAATTGGCATTGACGCGCACCGTGGGCGGCGCTATCTCGGGAAACTGCTCCAACGGCAACTGCGTCAGTCCGATGACGCCTAACAGAACCAACAGTACGGAAATAACGCCAGCCAATATCGGGCGGTCAATAAATGTCTTAACCTGCATAACTTGTAGGGGTTATTTCTTTACATTAATTTCTATACCGTTCTTTACCAGGCCCGCTCCCTCGGCTATAATAATGTCACCTGGCTGCAAGCCTTTCTCAACAACATACTCCGTACCGTTGTTCAGGCGGAAGATTTCCACAGGCGTCAATTCTGTTACATTATTGACTACCTTATATACAAACACCCTGTTCTGAAGTTCATAGGTAGCCGACTGAGGTATGACGATGCAGCTGTCCAGTTCCGTCGGCATCACGACGGTACCATTGCCACCGTTATGCAGCAGATGGTCCTCGTTGGGAAAGACGGCGCGCATAGTGACTGCACCTGTACTGGCATCTACTATGCCGCTCACGGCATTGACTCTGCCTTTGTACGGATACATCGTCCCGTTGCTGAGTTTCAGCTCGACATCGGGAGACAGTGCCATGAATTTTTCCATTGAGCCATACTGTTCCAATATATCCATCGCCTGAGATTCGGTAATAGAGAAATAGGCATAAATATCCTTGTCATCCGATACGGTTACCAATGGTTCTGCCATGCTGCTGCCTACAAGAGCCCCCACATGGTAGGGTATCATTCCGGCCGTGCCGTCTACAGGGCTTTTCACTACCGTGTATGACAGGTTATTGCGGGCGCTGACCAGTTGCGCCTTCGCCTGAAGCAGAGATGCCTCAGCCTCCATAAAGGCGTTGCGGGATGTCTTGACCTGAAAATCGCCGATAATCTGGTTGGACTGCAGGCCTTCATTACTCTCCATGTTCAATTTTGCCGTAGCGAGTTTGGCTTCTGCTATCTTGACACTGGCTTCAGCCTGTTTCAGCGCAGCCTCATATGGCACCTGGTCAATAATAAACAGCGCCTGCCCCTTTCTCACTTTGTCACCCTCATTAATACATATCCGTGTTATCGTACCACTTACCTGAGGGCGTATTTCCACGATTTTTCTTCCCGTAAATCTGGCAGAATAATCTGATTTCAATTCCACACGCCCGGTTGTAACTGTCAGCGTCTTGTACTCTTTTCTGTCTTCTTTCCTGCCCGACTTACTGCAGGCTGAGCAAAGCAACAAGGCCAACATCAATCCTATTATCTCAAATCGTTTCATTTGTCAAACGGTCATTTTTACGTTTCTGTCTTTTTCAAGCACTAAAATCACACAAAATTAATTATTTTCCAACATTCGCCTTGCTATAAGTTTCTATTTTTCTTAAATATCTTATCAACATTCAACCCCTGACGGTATCCTTCTGCCCCGGGTGGATTACTGTACGAAGCGCAAGTTCCGCCCACCTTGACAGGCATGACATTTTGGCACTCCGCATCCATTTTCAGCACCACCCAAAGCAGGCAAACCGCCTTTTTCGGAAACTTTGAAAAAATTTCCTGCCCTGTGCGTTTTTACCGGCAGGCCTGCCAGTGAAAACGCACAGGCCTGCCGGCGAAAACTCGTAGGCCTGCAAAATTCACCCCCTCTACAGACCATTTCTGAAGGGGTCGGCCCTACTTGAGAAAAAGTATCCGAACGAGTATGTCCTGACCATGTCATTATGGCATCCCCACTGACGCAACAATCAGACAAACATGGATATTCCGTCAAACAATGCCGCCAATTTCCACCATTTAATTATCTTTGCACCAAATACAACAAAAATAAACTCATATGAACAAGACAATCATTCTCGCCCTGTTTTACCTTGGGGCATGCACAAGCCTGTATGCCAAAAGCAAAGTTGAAACTGTAAGTATCCACAGCAAAATTCTCGGCTGTGAAAAATTCTATAACGTATATCTGCCTGACGACTATGCAACTTCGGGCAAGAACTACCCTGTACTGTATTTACTCCACGGCCTCTACGGCACCCATGAAACATGGCCGAAGAGCCTTGACATGCAGGTGATTGCCGATGATGCCATTGAGTCGGGCATGTGCCACCCCATGATTATCGTCATGCCGGATGCCGGCGGAGAAAACAAACGACATGCCGGGCGCCATACAGGTTACCATAATCAGGAAGGCTGGGCATATGAGGATTTCTTCTTTCAGGAACTCATCCCCCATGCAGAAAAGAAGTACCGCATACTTGGCGACAAGAGCCACCGCGCTATTGCCGGCCTCTCAATGGGCGGTCACGGCACCATGATGTATGCAACCGACCATCCCGAGATGTTCAATTCAGCCTGCCCCATGAGCGCACGCCTGACCGGTTCCATTCCACCCGATGCCAACCACGACCAGGCATATGTAGACGATATGGTCAACAACGACTTTGTCAAGAATTT
>CACYCZ010000113.1 GCA_902773055.1 uncultured Bacteroidales bacterium | reverse complement strand
TTTAGGGCATTTCCAGGGTTTTGAGACTATTCGAGTTCTTTGCAGACTCCCATATCTTGTGGTAGATAGGTTCCAAAAAGCACAATATCTTGTGGTGATTTTCTTTCTATTCCACCTGTTCTTTGACTATTTAAGTGCGGGAGGTGGCTTTTTAGTGGCTTGAGTAATATCTGCCTTGCTATGTCCGAGAAAATGATAAGACATCTAAACTGGACGTATAATATAATTATATCATAGCAGCTTGAATACCATAATGATGCTATCTTAGATAGCATTCCAATAAACAGGTGAAGAATAGTGGATCATGAACCGAGATTTAAAGGTGAAGTCTCTGAAGAACGTCATAAGATAATGAGCAGAATCAGAGGCAAAGATACTAAACCAGAGATAATACTTAGGAAATATCTCTGGAACAAAGGTCTGCGCTATAGAAAGAATTATAAGGGGCTTCCAGGAAAACCAGATATTGCCATAACCAAGTATAAGGTAGCGGTATTCTGCGATTCTGAATTCTTTCACGGAAAGGATTGGGATACGCAGCGATCCAAGGTTGAAAAAGGCGCTAATTCAGATTATTGGGTTAAAAAGATTACTCGAAATATCGAGAGAGATAAACAAAAAAACAAGGAATTACATGACTTAGGATGGAAGGTAATCCATCTCTGGAGTAAGGATATCGAGAAGGACCCTGACAGGTGCTACCAGATAATCAAAGAGTCTTGTGTTGACTTGACGAAAGGAGATTGATCATGCCGCATTTTGTTCTAGAGTATGATGCACGCAACCCTCAGTCAATTGAGTCATACGCGAAACGTCTTATAGGAAAGACATTTACAGATGTGTGTAATGAAGATACCGTTAATGATGTTATTGTTATTAATGATGATTACGAGGAATCTCACAAGGATAAAAAAAGAAAAGGTGGTCTTGGCGACCTGATAGAAGAGCGCTTCTTTCACTACAAGTGTAATAGTGATTCCCGCCCGGATTTTCCAGATGCTGGTGTGGAACTGAAAGTCACTCCCTATAAAGAAAACCGCGATGGCTCATTATCAGCTAAGGAACGTCTTGTCATAACGATGATAGATTACTTTAATGTTGTTAACGAGCCTTTTGAAGAAAGTCATCTCTGGAACAAAGCAAGACTTATCCTTCTTGTTTACTACCTGTATCAGGAGCATATTCAAGATAGATTAGATTATAAGATTAATTATGCACAGCTCTTTACTCCTCCGGAAGCCGATCTTGCCATCATTAAGCAAGATTACGATAAGATTGTCTCCAAAATTAAAGAAGGCAAAGCCCATGAACTATCAGAAAGCGATACGTTATACTTAGGTGCTGCAACCAAGAGCTCTGATTCTACTGTTAGAAGAGAGCAACCATACAGTGATGAACTGGCTAAACCAAGGGCATTTAGTTTCAAAACATCATATATGACGTATGTGCTTAATAACTATATTGTTCCTGGAAAGAATACATATGAGTCGATAGTCGAAGGCGATATCGGAGTTGATTTCGAATCATATATAACAAATCGTATAGGCGCTTATAAGGGCTACACTGTTTCTGCGTTATGCAAACTCTTAAACATAGTATATGACAAACCACCTAAGAACTTGGGTTCCTTAATCGCCTTTAGGATTCTTGGCATTAAGAGCAATAATGCAGAAGAGTTTGCTAAGGCAAACATTATAACGAAAACGATTCGGATTGAGAATAACAATACTATTAAGGAAAGCATGTCTTTCCCAACCTTCAAGTTCAATGACATTGTTCTTGAAACTTGGGAGGATTCTACTTTCGGCAATTATCTTCGAGAGACAAGATTCTTCTTTGTTGTATACAGATTTAATGATAATCATGAACTAGTACTACAGGGTTCACAATTCTGGAATATGCCAACCAAGGATCTGGATGAAGTCCAAAAAGTTTGGCAAAAAACCGTAGATGTAATAAAAGAAGGTGTTCAGATAACAGAGAAGAATGGAAAACGATTCAACAACTTCCCGGGGTCATCTGAAAACCCTGTCTGCCATGTCAGGCCGCATGGTAGAAATGCGAACGATACATACCCGTTACCCGACGGAAGAGAGTATACAAAGCAATGTTTTTGGCTCAACAACGACTATATTTATAATCAATTAGATGATGAATTGAAGAGTGAAAGCCAATAACAGTAAGTATTAATGCATTAAGTCCCATTAATAGTCTTTCTGGTGTGATATACTTCTACCATGGGGTTTTGATCTACCGGCTGGTAGTGCTAACACATATATAACCCCAAAACACAAGTGAGATGGCTTCAAAAGCCAGGGAGGACTTTTATGGAAAAGACTATTTGCGAGTTATTTGCAGGAGTCGGCGGTTTCAGGCTCGGATTTGATCGTTTGGATTCTGGATGGAAAACAACGTGGTTTTCACAGTGGGAACCTGGAGCCAAGACTCAGTGGGCACATGATTGCTACGTTCAGCATTTCGGAGAATGCCCTGATA
>CACYCZ010000112.1 GCA_902773055.1 uncultured Bacteroidales bacterium | reverse complement strand
GAGCGTTTCTACTTGAATAGGGCCGATGAAGAGTACCCTATGACTGTGCGCATCATCCTGCAGATGAAGGATGATGTGGATGGGTATCTGCTCAAAGAAGCAGTTCTTGCAGCACAGACGAGATACCCCTACCTGTGTGTAAAACTCGGTGTAGAACGCGATGCCGACGGCAGCGAGCACTATGTCTATCACGACAATCCACGCCCTTGGAAAGTCACAGGGAGCCGTCAGCCGGTATGCTTGTGTAGTGAAGAAGCCAACGAACACCTGATGGCTTTTTCGTGGTGGGACGATTGCGTGGCATTGGATTTCTTTCATGCACTTATCGACGGGACTGCCGCCTATCGCATTCTCCGAACATTGCTCTATGAATACTGCCGGCGACGCTACGATAGTGAGTCAGACCATGCTGGAGTCTGGGTGGCAGGTGACATCATCGACGAGGCAGAATGGACTGATCCTGCCACACTGCCAAGACCAGCGGGCATCCACCCGCAGCAACTGCCTGAACGTCCTAAGGTTACCAACCTGGCCACCGATGCCGTCGTACCCCTTGCCGATAAGAAGGAAGTGATTCAGATATGTATCCGCGAAGAGCAGATGATGAAGCGAGTACGGGCCTGCGGAGCTACGCCTACATCTTTCCTATCCCTGCTTCTGGCAAGAGCCATAGCCCATCTGCATCCAGAGAGTGCGCCTCTGGCACCAACCGTTACCGTAGCTGTTGATTTGAGAAAGACGCTCGGAACCACTGCGGCACACCATTCACAAGTAGGTGGATTGTTCCTGCCACTGGGGCAAGATATGCAGCAGGCGGACTTTGAAACGCAGGTAACAGCTTTCCGCAGGATGATAGCCGAACAGACTTATCCTGACAACCTGCAAGACTATTTCTGGCAGACCCAAAACCGGATGGAAAGGATGGAACAGCTGCCCACGCTGCAAGCCCGCCATCAGGCCTTTGCTCCAACAAACCAACTGAGCCAGCAGTACGGTTCGTGTATGTTTAGCTATGTAGGGAAGGCCAGTCTGGGTGCTGCCGAACAATATGTCAGAGAGATGCGCACAGAGACCGACTCTGCCTATATGATTGTAGTGGAAGTAAGTGCCGCCGCAGGTGTTTTCTGCATCAGTTTCATGCAGCGTTTTACTACCGATGTCTATCTTGATACGTTCCTTGACGAACTACATCAGCAGGGGCTGACTTACGAGGTTCCTGACCGTCATCCACTACAGATAGCCCCCATCGCTGATTATCGAAATACTAAGATGAAATGAACACACGACACTCATGAAGCTAAGTCACCGTCCTACTCCCTTTGCCCGTATGAGGATGAGTTATCGGATATAAGGACAATGTCAGATGTTGTCTGCAAAAATCCGATTTATCGAACAGACTATAAATCGGATTTTACGAATAAAAGAAGTATCAGTATTATCAGGCACAAAGAGCATCAACGGCGGATACCCAACTTACCTACGGGTAAGTAACGATGGCGGTATGTGAAAATCATCATACCTTTGCAGCCGAAATCAAAATGAAAGGACTGACAAGCCAGAGTTCCCAGGTTTCTATGCAATGGGGGTATCAGGGGACAAATTCTCTTCGCCAATCCACAGAAAAACCTGATTATGGCCCGGTTGGGACTGAGGGATGTACCGAGGACCACATTCCACACTTCTTTGGACAGTCAGGCAATCTTTGGCCAGAATAATATTTTACATAAACCTAAAAACAAATTATATGAAACATCTTGTATCATGCGCATTAATAGCTTGTCTTTTGTATTCATGCAGCTCAAACACCCCAAAAGACACAATTACGGCAGAAAAGGCATATGAAGGAGTAAGTAACTATTGTCATAGCAATTATGACTGGAGCATAACAAAAGAGAATCCTTCAATTATGTATGTAGAAATGGGCGAAGAAACCGATTCAACCTATCAGGTAGTATTCCGCAGCTATACAGGAGCTTATGTATATTTTTACGTCAACAAGACAAGTGGCATCATCAGAATGGTAGACCATGTCCCCATGCTCAACATACAAAGTGAAGCTGGAACCATCAATTTATTTGATTACCTGGATAAGGCAAACTAATCCGTACCAAGACAAAAGCGTATTTGAATATCCAATGCACGGGCTTTTTCGGATTTCATCAGAATATAGACAAAGTTGTTTTTATAGGGGCTGCGGTAAGCTTTCCGGGAACTGTAACACTGTAACGGTGTAACGCATGATTTTTTTTGTTTTTTAAGGGCAACTACTGACTTTTTAAGAAAAAAAGTTGCCTTGGAATTCAAGAACCGCAATAAGGTCGCCGTACCTTCGCACTGTCAATGAGAGAGGCTGATTTTGCAACGAAGCCATGTAGCACTTGCGCCACCGCGGTGCAGCAAATGCTACAAAGCCACGCAGCAAAAAAGACCGATTTTCGGAGACGTCCACTTGCAAGAGGATGAGAGAGTAATAAACTAAATTTTTTCAACCAACACAAAAACACAACTATGGCAATCAAAGTAAAGACAGCAGAAAGACTGCTCAAATTCAACCATAACGCAGCCAAACACCACAACACCATGCAGTCCAAACAAGTTTTTGAGCATTGACATTGTTCTTTGATTGTTAGCGTTCGTGATCACAGGACCCTATTTTTCAAGTATTAATGGTAGCAAATGTAAGTGTTATATCGTAGTAGCGCAACTATTAAAAGTAGAAGTTTTTCAAAATAACGATTTGTCCTCAAAAAAAATGATTAACTTTACATTCCAACTATGATATTATATCGGGGAATAGACAACCTACATCATAAACAGCTGTATGCAAAAAATTATTAATTGGAGCCTCGCCACTGCACTTGCGTGCTATTTAAATATAACATCTGCTACAGCTCAAGGAAACAACAACGGGCAAGGTGGCGACGACAAGAACATTCAATCGATTGCCAATCGGGTCCTGAAGTTAGAAAAGAGTTCAGATGCATTCAGTCTGTTCTTAAACCTACACACACCTTATCAAGAACGCTTTGACGGTAACGATAAGGGCGGTTCTTTCAAAGGACGCCAACTGAGACTGGAGACAAAAGGAAATCTGGATAACCACTGGAGCTATCGGTTCCGATACCGTCTGAACAGGCCCAGAAGCCAACAGGACGACAATTTCTTGAACAACATTGACTTTATGCAGGTGAACTATCGCATCAACGACCGTTGGCGACTGACTGCGGGCAAGAAAGAACTTAGCCTTGGTGGATTCGAGTTCGACTACAATCCTGTTCAAGTTCTTGAGTATTCTGATTTCATGGATGCCCTGGCTGAGTTTCATATATCGGCTCAAGCGGCATACACTATAGCCAAAGGGCATGAAATACAGGCAGAGGTGTTTAATACCAACAACGACAAGGCCGACAGAATCTATGCAGGAGCCGAAATTAAGCGCTCACGGCATCCTCTTGGCATCAATCTGAACTGGACGGGAAATATGTTCGACGGCAGGCTACAGACTCTCTGGGCATGCAACTATATGAGCGAAGCCAAGGGAGCCAACACAAAGATACTGATGCTCGTCAGAAACTGAACATGAAGAAGTGGCAGTTGTTTGTCGACTACTATGGCGCATGGGAAGATATAGACCGGCATGGCATTGTCACGGCAAACGTGCGTAGCACTGCCAAAAAGGTGGCATACAACAGCGTAATAAGCGAATTGCACTATCAGCCCGCTGCCCATTTGAATCTCTTTGTAACGGGTGCCGTGGAAAAAGCATCGCTAAGGAAAGTCGAGGCCTTCCGCAATTTTCGGACAAGTTACACCTATCAGGCCGCTGTACAATGGTTTCCGGACCTCACACAGGATGCCAGACTATCGCTGGCCTACATAGGCAAAAGCGTGAAGTATAAGGATGGCTGCGACCTGGAAGACTGCAATAACAATCGAATAGAATTAAGTTTGATTTATCGCATTAAAATATTTTAGAATATGACAGACAAAACGATTTTTATCAAATGGTGCCAGATGAGTCTTGTCCTTCGCATACTTGGAGGACTCATTGTCGGAACCTGTCTCGGACTCATTGTTCCGCATTGGAGTTGGATAAGTGTCATGGGCATTGTATTCGTCAATGCTCTTAAGGCAATAGCCCCCATACTGGTGGCTATGCTGGTTGCTGCAAGCATCGCCAAGGCAGGTAATGGGCTGGCCCCCCGTTTCCAAGTGGTTATCTCCCGCTACATGCTCAGCACATTTATCGCAGCCATATGTGCCGTGGTAGGCAGTTTCTTGTTTCCCGTCACGCTAGACTTGAGTGATGCCGCTGAACAGGCAGCTCCAGGCGCACTCTCCGATGTGTTCAACAATCTTCTCACCAATATGGTGACCAACCCGATGATGTCTGTTTCTCAGGCTAATTATATCGGAATCCTGTTCTGGTCGATTCTGATAGGCATTGCCCTAAAGATGCAGGCAGCAAATCAAACCATCAGCGTGGTACAGGATATCTCCGATGCTGTTACGCAGACCGTGAGGTGGGTCATCGAGTTTGCACCATTCGGAGTTATGGGCCTGGTGTTCACCTCTGTGTCAGGAGGTGGCTTGAATGTATTCGGCACCTATGGCCATCTGGTGTTGCTGCTCGTAGGTTGTATGCTTGTCAACACGTTCATCTTCAACCCACTCATCTCCTTCCTGATGCTCCGTCGCAATCCCTACCCCCTACTGTTCACCTGTCTGAAGGAGAGCGGACTTCAGGCTTTCTTTACCCGTTCGTCGGCTGCCAACATCCCCATCAACATGAACTTGTGCAAGAAGTTAGGGCTCGACAAAGACTTCTACTCCGTAAGTATCCCCCTCGGTGCAACAATCAACATGGATGGTGCAGCCGTCACCATTACGGTGATGACGTTAGCAATTACCCACACCATGGGCGTTGACGTATCCTTCGCGTCGGCCCTCTTCCTGTGTATCATCGCCACCTTGGGCGCATGCGGAACGTCCGGCGTTGCCGGTGGTTCCCTGCTGTTGGTACCTATGGCATGTTCGTTTTTCAATATCAGCAACGAAGTAGCCATGCAGGCTGTGGCTATAGGATTCATTATCGGTGTGATACAGGATAGTGTTGAGACAGCCCTCAACTCCAGTGGCGACGTATTCTTTACCGCTACAGCAGAATATTACGACCGAATGAAAAGAGGTCGCGATAAAACGGACTGTTAGCAAATCCCATACATAAAGGAAACGATAGAGGTGACACGTACTAAATACGTGTCACCTCTTAATATTTACGAGTCAATGAGGATATGATAAAAAGGCTGTAATGTTACAATCTTTTCAAGTAATTCCACACAAAATCTATTTTCCACGCAAAAGTCACCATCTGCAAATTAAGTCACTGTCAATCCATGCAAACGCCTTTGTTTTTAGGCGGCAATCGTCTCTTTGTATATAGTTATATGCATGATTTTTGTACCAGAATTCGCCGAAAATATGAATTTGAAGATAAATTTCTATAAAAGATTGTGATTTTGGACAAAACAGGTACGAAGATAACGAAAAACTTATTATATTTGCACCAAAATTACTCAACATGACATTACAAAAGTGGATTGAAAATAGAGCTGTTCATGGTTATCCCACATTTTCTGTCGAAGACGTGAGGGCTGCCGGCTTGTGTTCTTCTGAACAGATTCTTCAGAACGAACTCTCCAGACTATGTTCAAATAAGACCATAGCTAGTGTTTATAGAGGGTATTACGTTATTATTCCCGTTCAATATGTGTTGCGTGGATCTG
>CACYCZ010000111.1 GCA_902773055.1 uncultured Bacteroidales bacterium | reverse complement strand
TCGGGATGCTGGGTCGGCGGTGAAGATCGTGACATTCACTTTGACCAAATGGCTGTAGGGCAGGGTGCCGCAGCTGCCTTGCCGATATGGGCCAAATATATGAAAATGGTATATGCAGACAAATCTCTGGGGTATTCCTCCTCAGAAAGATTCGATGTCCCGGAAGATTTTAACTCCTGCGGAGAAACCTTTGAGGCTGATTCTGTTATGGTAAATGAGATTAATGAAATATTTGAATAAAATAAACAGACATCAATGAAACGATATATAGCAATCATACCTGCGCGTTATGCTTCTACGCGCTTCCCAGCCAAACCTTTGGCCTTGTTAGGCGGAAAGCCAATAGTGCAGCGTGTATACGAACGCGTAGAACCTTTCTTCGATGAAGCGGTTGTGGCAACTGATAAAGAAGAAATAATGTTATGCGTTCAGTCATTCGGAGGCAGGGCTATCATGACAAGTCCTAATCACAAAAGCGGTACTGACCGCTGCTGGGAAGCTTATCAGAAGAGTGGTTCCACGTGCGACATCGTGGTAAATGTGCAGGGCGATGAACCGTTTATCCATCCAGCTCAGTTACAAGCTATAAAGTCATGTTTTGATGATGCCGACACACAGATAGCAACTTTGGCAAAACCGTTTGACCAGAATGCTGATTTTGCTTATGTTGAAAATCCTAATTCTCCCAAAGTCATCGTTGACAGTAAAGGGTTTGCCATGTATTTCAGCCGCTCGGTGATACCTTTTGTCAGGGGACAGGAGAAAACAGCATGGACCCGCCATCATGTTTTCTTGAAGCATATAGGTCTGTATGCCTATAAGACTGAGGTGCTTGAGGCAATAACCCGATTGCAGCAGTCCCCTTTGGAACTTGCAGAGTCACTGGAACAGTTGAGGTGGTTGGAAAATGGATATAGAATAAAAGTGCAGCATACCATGCAGGAGACGATAGGAATAGATACTCCTGAAGATTTGCAGCGAGCTGAAATTTTCCTGAAACGGCAGGAAGGAGAGATAATCTAAATTGATGACAGTGATGAAAAGAAAACTGATTATATTTGTTACAGGTCTTTTAGTTGCAGGCAGTATAGAGGCACAAAAGATAAATATAGGAACTTATACATTCAAGGACGGCTCGGTTTTCACTGGAAATATAGTAGGTGGAAAACCGTCAGGAAAGGGGCGTACGGTGTTTAAGAGCGGTGATACCTATGAAGGTGAATATGTCAAGGGCAAACGCCAAGGATATGGCATATATTCCTTTACTGACGGAGAAAAATATGAAGGAGAATGGTTCCAAGATCAGCAACACGGTAAGGGTACATACTATTTTATGAATAACAACCGTTATGAAGGTCTATGGTTTCGTGATTATCAGCATGGCGAGGGTACCATGTTCTATTATAACGGAGATCAGTATACAGGTGGCTGGTATCAGGACAAGCGAATGGGAAAAGGAAAATATACGTATGCCAATGGGGCCTATTATGAAGGCGATTGGAAAGACGATAAGAAACAAGGTAAAGGGACATTCGTGTGGGCTGATGGTTCAAAGTATACGGGAGAGTGGGCCGATAATCAGCGTAATGGCAAAGGTAGCTTTAGCTATGCTGACGGTGATACTTACGAAGGAGAATGGCTCAACGATATGCAGCATGGTAAAGGCGTCTATCATTTCAAGAATGGTAACGTCTACGAAGGACCCTATGTAGAGGGTGAGCGTACGGGAAAAGGGATATTTACATTCAGCAACGGCAACAAGTATATAGGTAATTTTCTGAATGGGGAGCAGAATGGGGAAGGTACTTATATGTGGAAGAACGGCTCCAAGTATGTAGGTATGTGGAAAGCTAACCAGCGTGACGGTAAAGGCATATATACGTGGGCGAATGGCGATGTCTATGATGGCATGTGGGCTCAGGGCAAAATGCATGGAGAGGGCATCCTCAGACTTGCAGACGGTCAAAAGTTCAAGGGTACATTTAAGAATGGCCTGAAGGATGGTAAATGTATCGAGGAGGACAAGGACGGTAAACGCTTTGAAGGTACATATAAAGATGGAATCAAGCATGGCGCATTTGTCGAAAAGGATCGCAATGGTGCTGTTTTACGCAAAGGGACCTATGACCATGGTAAGGTTATAGAATAAAAACTTCAACACTGATTTAAGATTATGGCAGGCATGACAGAGAAGATGGTTCTGAAGCAGGAAACGCTTCCGATTATTATGCGGGATCCTTATTTGAAACCATATGAACAGGCTATAGAGGGACGTTTTCGGCATGTTCAGGATAAATGTGACGAATTGACATCACATGTTAATTCATTGAATGAATTTGCCACGGGGTATTTGTATTATGGTTTGCACAAGGTAGGTGCCCATTGGACTCTGCGTGAATGGGCGCCCAATGCTACGGCGGTCTTTCTTGTCGGTGATTTTACGCATTGGCGGGAAGAAACAGCATTTCGTCTCCAGCGTATCAATGCACATGGTGATTGGGAGATAACTCTTCCTGAAGATGTGATTCACCATGGGCAGTTATATAAACTGAAGATATATTGGCCTGGAGGTTCAGGTGAACGTATTCCGGCATGGGCTGATAGGGTAGTGCAGGATCCTGAAACGACGATATTCTGTGCACAGGTATGGCATCCTGCCAATCCCTTTATCTTCAAGCACAAGTTCACGCCTCTCCGTTCACCATTGTTTATCTATGAATGCCATGTCGGTATGGCTCAGGATAAGGAGGGAGTAGGCACTTTTGAAGAATTCAGGCAGATCGTGCTTCCTCGTGTAGTTCGTGCAGGATATAACTGTATTCAGATGATGGCTGTTCAGGAGCATCCATATTATGGCAGTTTTGGTTATCATGTGTCAAGTTTTTATGCGCCATCCAGCCGTTTCGGAACGCCCGATGAACTTAAGGCTCTGATAGATGATGCCCATTCCAGAGGTATAGCTGTGATTATGGACCTTGTGCATAGCCATGCTGTCAAGAACGAGGCGGAGGGTATCGGTAATATTGCAGGTGACATATCCCAATATTTTCACTCAGGTCCACGCCGTATACACAACCAATGGGACAGCCTTTGTTTTGATTATGGGAAGAACGAGGTGATTCATTTCCTTCTGTCTAATTGTAAGTATTGGTTAGAGGAGTTTCATTTTGACGGGTTCCGTTTTGACGGTGTTACTTCAATGCTTTATTACAATCATGGCCTTGGTAAAAGTTTTCTGAGTTATGAAGATTATTTCAACGGCTGTCAGGATAACGATGCTATTTGTTACTTGATGTTGGCCAATAAGCTTATCCATGATGTAAATCCCCATGCCATAACGATAGCCGAGGAAGTGTCGGGAATGCCGGGCTTAGCTTCTCCCCTGGCAGAAGGCGGCTATGGTTTTGATTATCGTATGGCCATGAATATTCCCGACTATTGGATAAAGACGATTAAGGAGTGTCGTGATGAAGACTGGCGACCAAGCAGTTTGTTCTGGGAAATGACCAATCGTCGTCAGGATGAGAAGACTGTGTCCTATTGTGAAAGTCACGACCAGGCATTGGTGGGTGACAAGACTATTATTTTCCGGCTTGTTGACGCTGATATGTATTGGCATTTCAAAATAGGTGACGAGACCGATTCTGTTCATCGTGGCATAGCCTTGCATAAGATGATACGCCTGCTTACAGCTTCGACGATGAATGGCGCATATCTTAATTTCATGGGTAATGAGTTCGGGCATCCTGAATGGATTGATTTTCCCCGTGAAGGAAATGGCTGGAGTTATCAGTATGCCCGCAGGCAGTGGAATTTGGCTGATAATCCAGAATTGTGTTACCATTATCTGAATGATTTTGACCGTGCTATGCTATGGTTGTTACGTGGGAGGAGGCATATTGAACGTACTCGGGTAAGAGAGCGCTGGTGCAACGATGCCGATCAGGTATTGGCATTTTCGCGTGGCAACCTGTTGTTTGTCTATAACTTCAATCCTACGAAAAGTTTTGCTGATTATGGTATATTGGTGCCAGAGGGTAAGTATACCGTTAGTCTCAACACGGATAATCCGCTCTATGGTGGCAATGGATTGACTGATGATTCGATTCCTCATTTCACTCAGCCAGATCCTCTCTATAGGAAGAACCACAAAGGGTGGCTGTTCCTGTATATTCCTGCACGCAGTGCAGTAGTCTTGAAACGTCAGTTAGAATAGAATATTATGAGCATGCGATTCAAACAGTTTGTACAGAGTTGTATACAAAGCGATGTCCGTCTGGTTCATGTATGCAACTACATATTGTTCACTTTGTTTACGTTCTTATTCTTTTATGGGCTGCAACAGGATGTTATTACTCTGACTATGCAGAATCGCCTGGGAGTGAGATGTCCCGGGTTGTCGGTATGTATGCCTTATATACTGACTGCCTTATTGTTGTCCTTAAAGATCGCTCTCAATAAATTGTTGAGGCTAAAGGGACGTCATCATGCCCTTTCCTTTGTGCCGCTTTTTGCGCTTATGGTCTTTCTGACCATTCTTGAACCGCATTTTTCATTATTTAAGGCTGCCATACTGTCTTTTGTTTTGCTGCTTTATGTGCCTTTTATAAGTCGCTTGAGAGGTGCCATGCATTATGGAGACCATTTCCAGACTCTCCTTATCCCCAACCTGATAGTCATGCTTTCTTCGTTTGTGTTTGTAACCTTGATGGCAAATACCAGTGATGTCCTGCATTATGAGTTGCGGCTCCAGCGCCATCTTAATAATGGCCATGTTGAAGCGGCATTGGCAGTTGCCCAGTTGGAGCAGGCTACGAGCCAACGTCTCACGGCTCTGCGTGCCTATGCGCTTTCACATAAGGATGAACTTGGGGAGAATTTGTTTTCATATCCTATTCCCAAAGGTCGCTCTGACCTTTTCCTTCATCAGACCGATGAGCGGTATATGCTCTACCCTCTGGATAGTGTCAAGGCCTTTGTAGGATGGCTTCCCCGGCAGACGGTCACCATTCCTGAACTTATCGACAGGCTCTCATTGGTTACCGACACGCTCCGTAAGCCACCTATGGCCGATTATCTGCTTTGCACGTTGTTGTTGAAAAAGGACTTGGGTGCATTTGTTCACTGGCTTCCCCGTTTCTATGACGTCGGTGAGGCTGAGCGTCTGGGAAATTTGCCGCGCCATTATCGTGAAGCATTGATATTGTATAAGGCCCTGTCATTATCTCCGGCTATAGTTTTCCATAGCAATCAGACAGAAACTAATTTTCGTGATTTTAAGGAACTGGCGCGTCAGTATCCCGATACCCGTGTCAGGCGCAATCAGTTACGTTCTGTCTACGGAGATACGTATTGGTGGTACTATTGGTACCATTGATTTCTCAACAAACAATATGACAGATTTCTGCGGATAAGTTCCGGCAATCGTCATTTGTCTGTCCTGAAGGGTATGATGGGCAGGCCATAGACGTTGGTGGTGTTGCCGATAACAAAATTTTTGAAACAATATCTTACGTGCTTGGGATTGGGTACATAGGGTGAAGTCAGCACAATGATGTTTTTCTCAATGGAGCCCGTGGCAGGATGGAAGATGCCGTCAGCACCGCAAATCTCGAAACCGTTGAATCCCTGAAACCTGTTGAACCCTTCCTTGGCATTGCTTATGTCAAGGTATACCTTATCGTCTTTGACGGTCATGCCCTTGTATTCAGGATAATCGGCAGGGATGCCTTTCAGGCCGTAGTCGCGTGCCAATGCCATGAAAGCCAGCCGTTCGCCGACTGAGCGTTTCATCATGGGGTGTATCTGGGCATATTCGTAATCCTTGACGAGGTCGCTTGTGCTGATCATGCCTACATGAGACATATTGTGGGTGACTTCGCACTGCGCTTCTCTCAGTATGGCTGCATCATAGTTGTCGATGCCGCTATATTTATAGGGTGCTATTTCCACCTGATAGAAGGGCATTTCACTTTGTCCCCATAATGAGCGCCATGAGGTGATGAGGTCCTCCAGTCGTGCAGCATATTGATTGGCATTCTTTACATTTGCTTCTCCCTGGTACCATATAAATCCTTTGGCATTATAGCCCTCAATAGGGTGTATCATGCCGTTATAGCGGATGGTAGGTGCGGCGGTATGTCCGCTTTTCAGCCACTTCTCGCTGAGGTTGATTCCTTCGTAGTTTTCAACGATGTTGCGTGGTATCCAACTTTCCACGGCAGAGCCTCCCCAGCAGGTGCTGATCATGCCTACGGGGCAATTCAGTATATCTACCAGTGTGCTGCCGAAAAAATAGCATACGGCACTCCATGGTGCCACTGTGGCGGAGCTGCAGTCCTGCCATTGGGCTTTCACATCGTCGGCAGGAGTGAGGGGAACATTGTGGGCTACGGTGGCAAGGTGTAGTTTGCCTTTGTATTTTTCAGCATAAGCTATTTCCTTGGCTGCATTTTCAATGACGCGGTTGGGACGGCCTGCCAGACACATCTCCATATTGCTCTGGCCTGAGCCTATCCATACTTCACCTATGAGGACATCTTTGATGATGAATTTCTCTCCGTCGGAAACGGTGATTTCATAAGGCGTGAAATTACCTTGCGGGGTATGGAGTGTTGCCTGCCATTTACCATCGGCTTCACTTTGGCAGGTGACGGTCTTGTTGTCCCAGCTGGGTTTCAGGGTTACCTTGGTATTGGGTGTTGCCCATCCCCAGATATGGGCATCGCATTGCTGTTGGAGTACCATGCCGTCGTTGAACAGTGCGCCCATCTTTATTTTGGCATTGCTTGGCAGCCATGTCAGCAAGGCGGTGAGGAGTATGCAAAAATGTTTCATGTCTGTTTTTGTTTTTGATTGTGATTAATTGTGTGCAAATGTACAAAAGAATATAGAATAGTCACAATCGTACAGCGTATTAAAATAAAAATTTTAATAGTGTCGTCTGTGCGGTACACAGTTTTATCTCAGTATCTTTGCATGTGGAATAACAGTTAATCATTCAAATATATGGAAATATTCAAGGCTGTCTTATATATATTGGTTGGTGCGGCAGGTGTTATATGGGCCGCCGACCGTTTCACTGACGGCGCTGCCAATTTGGCTTATCGGTTTCATATTCCTCCAGTCATCGTAGGACTTACGGTGGTGGCTTTTGGAACATCAGCTCCGGAATTGTTTGTCAGCTTAATGTCGGCAGTCCAAGGCTCGTCGGCAATGGCTGTAGCCAATGTGATAGGCAGTAATATCTTCAATGTCTTTTGTATAGGTGGCATTACGGCAGCCGTGACTGCAGTCGATGTCAGTCGCGAGACCTTGCGCAGGGATATTCCTGTTGTCCTTGTCACCTCGTTGCTGCTGGTCGTGCTGAACGGTGATGGCAGGCTGTCGTTTGCCGATGGAGCCTTATTGTTTATCTCCTTTATTGGCTATACCCTGTGGCTTATCCGTTCTGCCATGAAGGTACCTCAGCCTCAGGCTGCTGATATAGCAGTGCGTAGCTTCTCATGGAGTATCTTCGGCATTCTTCTGGGACTGGCAGGATTGGTCTTGTGCAGTAGCCTGTTTGTACAGGGAGCTTCAGCCGTTGCCGGATATCTGGGTGTCAGTGATGCTGTCATAGGTCTGACTATTGTGGCTGGCGGCACGTCCTTGCCTGAATTGGCCACAAGTGTCGTCGCGGCACGCAAGGGGCAGTCAGCCCTTGCCATCGGCAATGTCATAGGCAGTTGTGTGTTCAACATCCTGCTTATTCTCGGGCTTACCGGTATGGTTTGTCCACTGACGATTGAGGGTATTACTTGGCTGGATTATGTCATGATGACTATGGGGACAGTTCTGTTTGGGCTGTTCTGCAGTAGTCGCCGTCGTCTCAGCAGGGCAGAAGGATGGATATTGCTGTTGCTCTTTATAGCCTATATGGTATGGCTCGTCGCAACGGCTTGAAAAAGCGGTTGGTATATTCTCGGCAGACTACAGATGCCTGGATGTTGTTTTTTCTTCTTGCGAGGTAAAAGCAGCAGGATGGGGTCTGAGAGCTGTTTTTATCCCCAACGGGGTTATGTTTACCGTCGCTGAATGTATGTTCACCGACGGTGAACGTATGTTTCGCAATGGTGAACGTATATTCACCATCGGTAAACATAAAATATCCCGGGACCTTATCTCATTTCAGCCGGCGGTTGCGTATTTTTTTTCTGCCGGACTCACACAGGAATGCTAAAATGGAGCCTGAAACAGTGTCTGTTTTTATGAAAATATAGTTATCTTTGCTATAAATAAGTGAAGATGAATATTAAGATTCTGTTTATAGTCTGCATGACAATAATTTGTGACGTGGCAGCAGCCCGGAAAAATCTGAGTTTAGACGGCAAGAAAGTCGTTTTTATCGGTAATTCATTCATATATTATGGCGGATGTGTGCTGGATGGTCGGCAACGACACTTGGATGAAGGCTTTTTCAGTCAGTTATGCAAATCTAACGGAGAGCATACCGAAGTTTATGACTGTACTTACGGCGGTCACCATCTTAAGGATTTTACCCCTAAGGGGTGCGTATCACCGAAATTGCATGTAAAGCCCCATAGACATTGTCCCGGAGTGGGTACTAATCTTATTGCAGATGTTCCCTTGGATGATATTGATATTGTCTTTATATCGGAAGCGGGAGAAAACAACCAGCAAATCATTGATGACATAAAGGCAGTAATGAGGAATTTCCACAATCCGAAGACGCGGTTCTGTTATCTGGTGCATACATACACCTATTACAGACAGCACAGGGCGATACTTGACAATCTGGCAACGATGAAGAGCATGGGCATAACCATTGTGCCGTGGGGGCAGGTAGCCTATGACCTGACCAAAGGCAACGTCAAGGTCAAGGGCAGCAAGCAGGTCTACAAGCCGACAACGTTTATAAAGAATAAGGGCGACAACCATCATCCCAATCCTCTGGCGGGGTATGTTACGGCATTGATGGCCTATTGTGCCGTGACAGGAAAGAATGCCGTGGGGCAGGAATACGGTTTTGTCAATCAGTTGCTGCCGGCCGAAAAATTTGTATCGGAACACTATAAAACACCTGCAGACACCAATTATCCCCAGATACTGGAATCGGCGAAAGAGATGAAAGGACTGCAGCGGATAGTGGAACGGACACTTCGTAACAGTGCAAAATAACAGAGATATAAGATGAAACGTATATTATCAGTTGTAGCGATGACGCTGTGGCTTCTTCAGGGAAATGCAGCAGAATGGAAAGCTCAGTGGATACAGGCCCAGGACTGTAGAGAAGAGGTCAATACCTGGCAGGTTTTCAGTAAAGAAGTTTCTCTCCAGACAGTTCCTGGTGAATTGACTGCCAGAATAGCCGTGGATTCCAAATACTGGTTGTGGGTAAATGGAGAAATGGTGGTGTTT
>CACYCZ010000110.1 GCA_902773055.1 uncultured Bacteroidales bacterium | reverse complement strand
GCGAAAGGCTGCCGCCATCTCAGTGAAAATTGCCAGTCCTTATACTGATACGCCCCACTTAGCACGGCATACGAGCCGTTATATCCTCTTTTTTCTCCTTCAAGGAAACGGGTGCCGTTATCTATGTATCCCGACAAGGTAAATGCGCCCAGATAGGCTGTAGCACTACACTGATAGAACCATGACGTATAACAATGCGTATAATCGTCACCGAAGTTAAAACAGCGGAAGAGTCCTCCCTGCGCATTCAGTGACAGAATGTCGGGTACAAGCCAGTAATCTGCCGAGGCCATGACATGCAGGGCATCAATCTCCTTTTGGTTGCGCTGAGTATAGATAAACTGATTATCTGCAGTACGGCTGTAGGCGGCCATGTTGGGATGATGGCAGGATTTGTAGAAGCACTCCAGGAACGACTGCATACGTTGCCGGTTATACGACAGCTTGAGATTGTGTTCCATATCCCTGCTTGGTTTCAGGTCCGGACTTCCCACCATCTGTTCCATACTGTTTGTACGGATACCCACATTGCTTATCATGGCTATTTTGGACACGGCATCATACACCTGCCAGTCGTAGCGTATCTGGACAGCATCAGAAAAATGATATGCCAGCGTGGCTTTTGGCCTGAACAGCCAATAGTTGTATCTGTGCTCGTGCTGACGGTATCCCAGCCAGCTTGTGCCCACTCCGCCGCTGTAGTGCAGCTTATTAACATGGCCCTTCAACTCAGCAAAGCCATACAGCCGATGATTATGCATTATATTGAGAGATGATACATCACCGGAATATTCATTTTCAGTATATTTATACTTATGCGTCAGCCCCGCGTTCAGGGTAAAAGGTTTTAATTTGTTTTCATACACTGCCTCACTCATCAGGGAGTAGGTCTTTCCCTTCACATCGTATCGATAAGGCATCCCCTCATCAAAATAGGCCGAAGCCTTTGAATCTATATAAGTCCCCACGGCATTCAGGGTTAGCGACTGTCTGGCAGCCAGTTTTTTGAAAAAATATATATCCAGTACGGGCGATGCACTTCTGTCAGACTGTCTGTCCAGTACAGTCATATACCCATTATTACCCTCTGCGACATTCCTCTCATGCCAGTTGTGGGGTTGCCGGAAGAAATTTCCCGACAGAGAAGCCTGAAAGACACTCAGGGTGGAATCTGTCCAGTTGTAGCTCAGTTTGACCGTGTGGTCCGTCATACTGCTGCGCGAGGCGACATCATTTCGCTCAATGGTATATTGACTCCCGTCGTTCAGTGTATAATCTGCCTTTTCCCTCAGCCTGTTGCCGTCAAAATCTTTATAGCTGAAATTGTAGCTCGCCGAGAATTGGCTTTTCCCTGCATGCCATTTGGCATAGAGATTATCATCACCAAATTTTGTCGTCACAGCCTGTGTCAGGTCGGCACCTACGGCATAGCCCGTATTGCCGCGCCGTGTATGGATATTGATGACATAGGCTACGTCCTTGCCGTAGCGAAGGCCCGGATTGTCTATAAAATCCACCTTGACAACCGTGGCCGGATTCAGGGACATCAGTTCGGATTTTCCTGCTATGATACCGTTGATTCTTATCTGCACTTCTCCCCGGCCGTCCACGGCAGCTATGCTGTGCTCCACCTCATCCACGCGGATATTGGGCAGCGCCAGTTTCTGGAGGAGGCTGAAGCCCGTCGTGGAATGGCCTTTCTGTTCGCTTGTCGGGAAAATAGCCTGCCCGTCATCCTTGTTGATGACCCTTGCCGATTTGACCTGTACTTCATGGAGTGTCACCCCCTGTCCTCCGTTCTGCGCCCGACTCATCAGGGCGAGAACCATTAAAACAATTGTAATAAATTCTTTTTTCATTTTGCGCTTGAATTTAGTTTTCAGCGCAAAAGTATACACCGCTACGGATGGTCTTCAAACAAATTGTCTGACATTTGTCTGACAATTTGCCGACACTATCCCAACCTTCTGTCTTTCAATATATACGCCCTGCCTCTGTCAGATTCGATTTTCAGCTGACAGTGCTCCTCAATGACTGGTTTCACGCGTCGTATCAAGGTATACAGCGTTTCGCTGGCATCAGCTTTCCGTGGCCACAGCCTGTCACATATTTCCTTCTTGGAAAGGATATGCGCCGGTGCCTGCCAGAACATCGTCAGCAACTCATGCTGCATAGGTGTCAGCCTCATGAACTCACCCGACGAGGTTACAAAGCGGTCAGCCGAACTGTCATACCATAAGTCTCCGTAACACGTCCCCTCAGTCACAGCCGACAAATGCCGCCCTTTTCTGCGTCCTGCCGTCCGCACACTGACGGCGAGCCACATCATGGCAGCTGCCATCATCAGTCCTGAAGTCCGTTGGTCAGACATCATCAGCACGGTGGAAAAACTGCAACCTGCCTCAGCCCTCAACCAAGCCACCCGTCGGCCGTTGCGCATTTCGGTCGTCACGGCAATGCGCGCCGTGTCGCGTATCTCCTCTATCGTTATAAAACGCCGGTAACATCTTATGGTGTCGGCGTCCACCCTGTCATCATACGTCAGTTCCTTCAACGTCATTGCCAGGGCGTTGTTCACGTCGTCGTCAATACATTTCAGTGTCTTCTTATAGCTCACCACTCCCGACACGATTGCGGTCAAGAACATAAACAGGAAAAAGGCAACAGGCAGTTTCTTCATTGTCAGCAATGTTTTGTCGGCGGCAAAGGTAGATACTTTTTCGGAGTCCCTCACACGACCATTAGTTAAAAAGACTTAATTTTCGTTCCTCCATTTTTCCACGCAGTCCGATTGCCCTGACGCCATTCGGCCCCATTGCCCGCAACGTCACGGAGTGATGCAGGCACCGGGGTCTTATGATTACAGCGGCCAGTCTCTCCCCTGTATTTTATTTCAGGGCTTCGGCAAACAGGTCTATGCCCTCCCTGATTTTCTGCAGATACTCAGGACGCCCCTTCAGTTGTTTCCACACATAGACTTCCCATGTAGCCATCGTAAAGCCCCACAGGTGTTCCCTGGAAATATGCTCACGGCCGAAGGCCACCAGCTTGCCTATTACGTCATCGGCACCGATACCGGCCTCCTTGCGTGCCCAGCCTGCCCAGTTGGTCCCGCAGGGCACCTGGTCAAAGCCCGCCTTGTCGAGTGCCAGATACGTGCGCAGTATCCTGACGTCATCGGTCGGGTTCTTCTCTATGTCAAACCCTCCGTTTGCTTCGTCATAGAACCAGTTCTGCTGCACCACGCTTTTGGGACAGCGGTCAATAAAGTCCTCGTTGGCCCAGGCATAGTCGCTCCACATCCAAGGCCTCGCCCCGTGCTTCTCAACGGTATTGACGATATGCAGAAAATCTTTCCACCAGTACTCCCCTTTCCGCACGCATACATAGCCGAAACGCGGGTCCTGGAAAGAAGCCGTCTCCTCGTCAAATCCTATATGGAAGAACCTCGGATAGCCGAAGATTTCCATCACGTCGCCGATGACATCCTCACACATCCTGTAGTATGGCTTGGAGGAAACCATATGGGAATAGTCTCCCATCCAGCCGTTGTGTGTGGTCGAGAAGTTCAGCTTGGGAATAACCTCCAGCCCCAGCTTGTTCAGCCGCTCTATTTCACGCTGCATCTTTTCCACGCTCCAGGTTCCCTCTACGGCCAGTTCGGGATGGCTGGGATAGAGCAGTCCCTCGCCGAGGTCAATGACCAGCATGTTCATGCCGGCTTTGGCAATATGGTCGGTTATGTCACGCCATTCGCTGTCAGCCCATACCATTTTCGTTTCCGGTTTCCTGCTCAGAAACTGCGTGCCGCCCTCAGCCAGGGAGCCCATCAGCACCGACGGGAAGTCACACCACATGTTACTGCCCAGATGCAACAGTATGGAGCGTATGTTGCCCGTCTCGGCCACGGTCGTCTGTGCCGCCATCTTCGGGATACGCTTATCCTTACCCGGCGTGCAACCTACGCCCAGCCCCAATACCGACAGCCCTGCTGCCGATTGTCCCAAAAATTCTCTTCTGTTCATAATAGTCATATCTGAAAATCATACAATATGCCAAAGATAGATATAAAAATCCGAAAAACAACAAAAAACGCAATGATTTCCCCTTCACAGACATTGCAGGTATCCACCTTCAAAAGCGCCGGGAAACAGGAACTTCGACTCACGGTCCCTGAACCTCACCGTCATGTATCGGTCAGACAGAGACAGTACCTCTCCGGGGCCGAAACTCTTGTGCACCACGATATCGCCTACCTGCAAGTTCTTCCACGGTTCTTCTGCCTTTACCACTTCCTCTGTTTCTGTCATCGTTACCTCTGACTCTTCCACTGCCGCCACGCCATTGTTTGTCTCGGGCACCGTTTTGGCTGTATCCATGACCGTATCCCAACCTCCGACAAGAGTGCTTGTATGTGTGTTGATACCTGCATATTCCAACGAGGCATCCTCATATCGCTTAAACTTATACACTGCATCATCCATCAATTCGCTGTTGAACAGCCCCAGACTGACCAACAAACTGAAATCATTCAACGTCAGCCCCGTCACTTTACGAAACAATTCCGGCTCCAGTTGCATGATAACATCCTTGAGACAATACTCCCTGAAATCGGTCAGATACATAAAAACCGGTATCCGGGTGGCAAACTTGATGAGTTTTTCCTGTATTTCCTTGCGTTTGCTTTTGTATTCCTTTTCCTCATCAGTGAGTTCTTTCTTTTCCCTCGGTGTCATCTTGTCAGGATCTTTCGACTTCTTGATCTGCCTGACATGCTCCGATTTGTTGATAATGGTTTCTATGTCTGCGTTCAGGCTACGGAATCCCTCAATGTTCATCAGGGCCTTCATGGCCTCCGCATTGCCTAGTAGCCGCTGCAGGGTGACATTATCCACATTTACCAGCACGGCACTCTCCCACCGACGCGCCAACAACGTAGCCGTCGTGCCACTCATCGCCATATCCAGTACACCTGCGGCATCTATCTCTTTCATCGACGAGCCGTCATAAGCCAATATGGGCAGGAACCGGATAAACTCTTCCACCTTTTTCTCCGGATTTGTTTCATTCACATTCAGCTGACAGCTATATTCTTCCACCTGCCTCAATGCACGGTTAGGAGCAAAGTCAAACACATAGCATAGCGGTTTCAGTATAATCTCCTCTCCCTCTGCATCCCGGGTCGTCCAAGGCGACTGCACACGGAAAGCTGCCTGAAAATAGGTCTCTGGTGATGTCGTGTTTCTCAACATCAAGATACCCGTCCATGGCTTTATTGTCACGCCCGTAGAAAGTTTGCCACACGACAATGTAATAGTCTTGGTCTTCTGAGGGTCATTCATGGCATCATACACAGGCGCAACGGCCTTAGCCCCCATACCCGCCTCACTGCCTGCTGCCACGATTATGCCATAGTCATCAAAGAAACTGTTCATCCGTCTGCGCAACAGCCTAGCCATCGCTCTGCATGCCGCCACGCTGGGTAGGAACCAGTAGGTATGTTGCAGATAGCTCAGCAGGCGGCTGTCTGAAAACGGCATCGGTGGTTTCTCTTTGCCTTGCTTCAATGTTGTAACAATAGTTTCGGTATACGCTCCACGTATCAAATCGATCCATTTCTGCACATATTCTTCATGCAGGAAACTGTCATTCTCAGCCCTGAAGAACTCGTTAAGGTCAAACTCATCATACTCCCCCTGCGATGCTATCTTGCTGATACTCTCCGGCATCTGATAGGTCAGCATGACCATCTTAGGCAACTGCGCGTATGGATTGTCCTCTCCTTTCCAGTTTTCCTTGGCCGCCTGTTCGTCAGAGTATGTCCAGTTGTATATCTGCTCCTCTATAAACTCACCTGTAGAGATTGCCCTGAACGGAGTACCCGAGAGGTACAGATATGCCCCTGTCCTCAGCGGCATAAGACCTTCATCGTAGATTTCGCGCGCTTCTATTTCACGTTTCGATTCTGCATCTTCTGCTATAATCTCGCCTGCCTCTACGGCCCGTATAAGCGCCGGATCCTTCTTGTCGTAAAAATTCTTGGCATTTCTGCCCCATGCACCGTAGTGATACTCATCCAGCACTATGCAGTCCCAGTCAATGGTTTGTATCCATTCGTTGGTAGCCTTGATACCTCCCATAGCGTTTCTGCCCAACACGTCCTGGAATGAGGCAAAACATACAAACGGCCGTTGCTCATTGACACGGTTAAACTCTCTGTCTTCCTGTTTCTGGCAGAACTGCCATCCCTCAAAATCCTTGTGTGTCAGCAGGTCTTCTTCCCATGCTGTCTTTACGGCAGGCTTAAAGGTCAGCACCAGCACCTTTGTCCACCCCATCCTTAGTGCCAGTTGGTAAGTGGTGAACGTCTTGCCGAAACGCATCTTTGCGTTCCATAGGAAG
>CACYCZ010000109.1 GCA_902773055.1 uncultured Bacteroidales bacterium | reverse complement strand
TTCTATCTGTGCTGGTGGCTCAACGTAACGCTGTGTGTAATTGCAATACTCATTTAGAATATCCCAATATGCCGGTTCATCAATGGCGATTAGTTCATTGCGTAGGAAATCCCACGATGTTTCGTGAGCGTCCCAGTCTTCTTTGCTGATGTCTATATTTCTTTTTACGATTGGTATAATAATATCTTTCTGATCATGTAAAAGAGGTAGTTTTAATATATCTCCCACTAATTTGTTCATTGTTGGGTTTAGTATAAAACGCATTGCCTCAGACACATAGGAATTCAAAAATCCTAGAATAATGAATAATTCTTCTGTATCACTGCAGAACAAACCTGAGCCTCCTCCACCAAAAATACTTTTGTTCATATATCTGAGAGCGAGATTGCTTGTTGATACAGAACTCCATGTTAAACCCTCCTTAAAATAAAAACGAATATTTTGTGGACGAGATTTAATTTTACCTCTTGAATCTCTAAGATTTCTTAGCACTTCACCATCATTTTCCCAATCAACAACAATTGACTGTAAACCAGACCATTTTCTTGAGCCTCCACCTTTGCAATAAGGAAACCATTTATTGTTATATGTGTTCGAAACTGCGGCAACATTAAACCCTATATTACACAATGAAACTTCGTGCCAATATCTAGTAAATCTGTCATTGTCACATGTGTCAAGACCTTTAACTGCATCAACAAAATCTTTTAATGGTGGTTGTTGAAAACTTGAAATAACCTTTTCGGATGCAGTGTAACCAAATGCACACTCAGGGAGTTTTTTAAAATCTAATTGGTTGACTCTTGGGTAATAATGATTTTTTGTGTGTTTTTTTAAAGCATTTAAATATAATTCTTTTTTTTCAGAACAATTATTCCCCTTTAAAAGAGAGAAAAAAGTTGATTGTGATATTGGAAATGATTTAGAAATAACAAAAGCAGCATTTTGTACTCTTTCTCCACTTAATTCATCAAAAGTTCTTGTTCCTAAATGAAGAAGTGAATCAATGCTCTGCTCTTCAATTATAATTTTTCTCAAATCTTCAAATGATGTAAGAAACATCCAAGAGTGCATATTAATCATACCGTACTTGCCATTCTTTTTAAGACGGTTTATCGCCAAAATCATAAATACGGCGAAAAGATCTGTTTTTCCATCCTCATAGTAATCTTTTGTATATTTTGATAGAGCATCATCAAAACTGCCATTACCCATATACGGTGGATTCATTACAAGAGCCGAATATTTCTCAGTTAGAGCAAGAATAATCTTAAACCCACGAAATAAGTCGGCAAAAGATTCAATAAACTTTTGCTGGCGTTTCTGTTCATTAAGGCAGAGGTGTATGAACTCCCGTGTTTCAGGTGTGATGTCAAACTTCATAATGCTGCCAAGACTATAGGCATGCTCCATGAGCGTAAAGCACTCGTCGAGTTCTTTATATACTTTCTCATTAGCACCTTGAATTTGTAAAGCGCAAGCCATGTGACCATTTAAGTCACGCCAGGTATATCGATCAACGTCAGGCATATCTATCACATGCGGCATGGCATGAGCATCAACAAAAGACTTATCGTTTTGACACGCTTTCAGTAGGAGCGCAAAAGTCGCAAGTTGCTTGGCGCGAGTATCGATGTCAACACCAGTAAGGTTATTGGCAAAAATGCTCTCGATAGCTTGTCTACGGTTATAGCCCTCGTTAATATAGAGGTCAAGTAGTAGGTCGAAACATTCGTTGAGAATGTGCCCCGATCCACAAGCGAGGTCAGCAACCTTCAGTTCTTCAAGGGAATTTATTTCAAGTATGTTTTTCATTCTCCCCCCTGCCCCCTCTATCTTAGAGGGGGAGCTTGGCTCTACAAGGTATTTCCATTTGCTTTTTAGTTCATCCTCGTAAGGATTGTTATCAAGATATATGCGCCCCACTGTATTCTGCACCATATATTTCACAATCCAGTTTGGTGTAAAAATTTGAGTTGCCGCAGGAATTTCATCAGCGTCATATTTGCTTTTTTTCATTACCTCGTCCTTACGCTCGCTGATATAGAACTGGTACAGCGATCCAATCAGCTCCGGTGATGTATAGTCTTCATC
>CACYCZ010000108.1 GCA_902773055.1 uncultured Bacteroidales bacterium | reverse complement strand
TGGATATGGTGTTACTGGGTCGATTTTGAATGTGTCTGCTTTGTCGCCTAGATAATCTTTGATGAAGCCTGCCATTATTTCGGTGTTACCTACTTCGACTGTGCCTACGTTGTAGTTTTCGTCAGCTCTTGAGAAGTATGCAATTAGGATTCTGCCGGTTTGTGCGCCGGTGTTGTCTTGGCTGTCGTCGGCTGCTTGGGTGTTGGTTTGGTCTGTTGTAGTTTGGTCGATGTCGGTTGTGTCGGTGGTGTTTGCGTCGGTTTCATCTAGGTCGGCATCTGATGTATCGGCTGAGTTGGTTCTTGTGGTGTTTTCTGTTGTGCCAGCTTGTGTTTGGTTTGTTGTGCTTTTGCTATTTAAGCTGTCATTTTTGATTAGGACGAATAGTCCTATGATTATTGCTATAACTGCAATTATAGCGATTGCGATTGCTAATATTTTTTTATTCATGGGGACCTCCTATATCCAATTTTCTATTTCGCTTTTTGCTGAATTTACTGCAGAGCCAGTGATTGCGATTCCTGGGGTTACAGTAGCGCCTGTGCAAATTTGTTTTAATTGGCTTGGGATGCTTGATAAACCAGAACCTTCATGTGTTACGAACGGGCGTATGATTTTTCCGGTATAATCTAATCCTTTTAATGCAGTAAACATCTCTTCTGGCATACCGCCCCAATATACTGGTGCGCCCACATAGATTACTTCATATGGAGTAATGTCTGGAACCGGCTCTTTGATTGGTGCGTTGTGTGAGCGGGTTCTGACTTTTGCCTCTTCTATGCATTGCATGTAATCTGCAGAATATGGTGTCTCTGGCTCAACTTTGAAAATATCTGCTCCGACGATGTCTTGGATGTATTCTGCAATTACTTCGGTGTTTCCTTTGTCTATATATCTCATTGAGCCACCAAAGTAGTTTTCATCAGCTCTTGAGAAGTAAATTATGATGCTTGGTTTGTCTTTATAATTTTCGTGTGTTCTATTAAATAATGACATGGCTTAGTCCTCCTTTGGTTTGGATTGTTTTGTTATAGGCTATAGTATATGGTGTTATTGTTTTGCTCTATTTTATTTTTTGTTTCTTCTGTTTATTTTATATCAAGATGTTTTTTTAGACAAGATTATTTTTGGTGGGTTAGCTTTTTCAAACTCGACTTTACATTCTTCCTTGGCATTGGCGCAATGCTATACAACAAAAGTACTTTTATTTGATTATATTATGTAAATATGTTATAATATCCCATGTACAATCAAGTATTTACAATATTATGGAGGAATAGATATGAGACCTGAAGATTTAATGCGGATAATGAATAGTGGTGAGCCCAAATCACAAACAGAATGCCTCAAGTGCAGCCGATGCTGTGCAAGAGTACTTCCCATGCAGCCATCAGAATTAGAAGCGGCTGTAAAGTACCTTATTGAGCATCCAGAACTGATTGAAAAAATGAAAGCAATACGAAAAGAAGTCAGCTCCTCATTTTTCTGTCCCTTCCTGGACTTGACTACTGACAAAGATGAAAGGTGTATAATTTACAATACACCCATAAAGTTTAAAGTCTGTAGTCTTTTCCAATGTTGGGGTGATGGAAATGACGAAGCCATCCATGAATGGGTTTTGAGAAGTATGTCAACAGAAGATGACCTTGTAATCATGGTTGACCTGCTTCATATGATTTGCGGAGATCCGGAAGACAAAGCTCCTAAGTTTGATGAGGCCTTAGCCAAACTGTACCGCGGCACAAGTTAATGTTCCTCAGTTCCACAAGGGTTATAATACGCCCATGTGGAACTTCTTTTTGTCAATTTTCATTTATTAAATAAAAAGAGACAGTTCCTTCGTTTAGAACTGCCTCCATAGGTTTATATTTTGTTTAATTTTCTATATTTTGATATATAGTCAACAAACTAATTCTATTTTAACTCTTTTGTAATCTCAACAAAAAATTCTCCGCTCCACTCATCCAAAGATTTTTTATCTTCGATAAATGGATAAATATCTTCTTTTGC
>CACYCZ010000107.1 GCA_902773055.1 uncultured Bacteroidales bacterium | reverse complement strand
CCATAAGCCCATAAACATGAAAACGTCTGCGGAAACAGCATTCCGCAGACGTTTTCGGTCAATATGCAATGTTCTTTCAGCCTTAAGTGATGCTACTTGGAGACCAAGAACAGAAAAGATTCCGCACTCTGTGGCTTTTTAAAGACGGGGAAAAGTTTTGCCGACAAGGAGTCTGAGTAATCGGCGACAGAGAAAAAATCAGTAACTAAAGAATAACGAATACGGGAAAACAAAAATTTTGAAGGAAGGCAGGGATGCCGCCCCCAATGCTTTCTACGTAAGTGCCATGCGCACTACTGACAACCACCGCTTCGCCATGCTGACGCAGGAGATTATCGCGCTCATGCATCAGTGCAACGAGGGGAGCAGAAGATTAATCCACCTATCACGTTACAAATAGAATAAGATTATTTGTTTGGACAAAGGGAAATTTTCGTATTTTTGCATATATGATTGGGATATCAGTAGCCTGCATATCACTGGCTTTTGCGTATTGTTTGCAGTGAAACCATTTGTGGGCAGCGTTATCTCTGAACGGCATCAATAAAGTTATTACACTGCGATATGGACAAGGAATCTACAGATAAGAAGCAACAGAAAACGCAGCAGGGGGAAGTCTTGCATGATGGCAGGACTTGGGAAGAAGTGTGTATGAGCCTGTATTACAACAAGCCAAAACATGAAGAAAAGTCTACAGAAGTGCGGGACAAACTGTATAATTATTTCTATGAACAGGATTCCCCATACCACTCATGGTTCCTGCCGGATGACTTCTTTAATAAGAAATAACATTTTTTCACGTAGTAATGTCCTGCATGTAACAGTGTGGGACATTATTGTGTATCCATGAATATAGTTTATTATAGTCAAAACAGGTAATAACTCGTCTTTCTGTTGAGAATGTTCCTGCTGTCAGTTGTGTGTACAGGAAATTGTAGAAACATATTGGGCTGTTCTTCCGGAATATAATCTCAAAGGAACAGCCGATACACTTAATGACATTAAGGGTATCGGCTGTTGGGTAAAACAGGAATTCAATCCTGCTATTTAAACATTGTATAGGGCACTTCTCCCGTCCAGCACAAAGGTTGTTCCTGGCCGAAAAGATGGAGTATCGTTGAAGCCGTGTTGACGGTGTTGTTGGCTTCTTCAATGGTAAAACCTTCCTTGATACCAGGTCCTTGGATAATCCAGGGTACAATCATTTCCTCAGGGCTTACACCACCATGGCCTTTCTTGATGCCGCCATGGTCGGTAATGAAGAATATGTGCGCATCGTTGAACAGATCTTCTTTCTTGAGACGCTCAAACAGAATGCCTATCTGCTTGTCTCCTTCTTCAATAGATTTGATGTATTCAGGTGACATCCAGGCGTGTTTGTGTCCAGCATGATCGGTATGTACTGTATAGAGGAAGGTCATTGTCGGTACGTTGCGGTTTTCTTTCAAGAAGTTGAAAGCCTCTTCATAGAGTGGGATATAGGCATCCTTTTCAGCATAGAGAGTTTTGTCCAGATACTTTTGGTTCATGGTGTTGATCAAAGGTTTCCAATTCCAGAAATATCCTGTCTTGATTCCGGGAATCCCTTCCTTGAGAATTTTGAAAACAGAGGGGAAGTAGCCGTCGGCATCTTTCTCCACAGCAGCCAGTTTGATGTTGTCAAGTCGCCAGCTGTTGGTGTCAACACCATGGACTTCGGGCCCGGCTCCAGTCAGGATACTGGTAAAGTTGGGCAATGTAATGGATGGCATGACGTCACGTGTGCTCATGGAGGCCGCACCATTTTTTATGAGTGAGTCAATGTTGGGTGTATGTGCCTGTGCCAATCCGTCAACGCGAATGCCGTCAAAGGCGATGACAAGTACACGTTTGGCCTTTTTCTTGAATTTCCGGGGTTTGCTTCCTTTGGCAAGAACTTTGACAGGGGATGCCATGCTGAGGGCAGCTCCACCGATTAAACTTGATTTGAGAAATTCTCTTCTGGATAATTTCATGTTTGTTTACATTATTAAGTTTTAGTATTTTATTCAAAAACGCGGACTTTATATACGTTGATATCGCTCATGCCGATACCGAAAGTAGGATTCAACGAACTGAGATGGTAGGTCCACCAGCTTTCTTCGGGCAGAGTGTATACAATCTGACCTGTCAGGACATTGTAGTTGACAGATTTCAGGTTGGTATAGTCGATGAGTGGTTCAAATCTGGTAAAAGTCTGTGTCTTGATGTCGTAACAGTATACACCATTTGTACATGAAATCAGCATGCGATTTTCGTCTATACGTGTAAGGTCATGAGAGCCTGATACGGGCAGTGTGAGTTCTTTCTCCAGTGTAAGTGAAGGCGTGCTGGTCTCCCAGTCTGTGAGTTTGTAGATGCGGAAACGCTTGGCACCGATGGCATAAAGGCGCTGTGTCTCGTTATACCATAGTACACCATGAGCGGAATAGAGGCTGTCTCTGATAATGGGAGTACCTGTCTTCTTGGTAATGTCGAAAACTTCAAGGGCATTGCCTGACTCATGGGTAGACTCGGCAACGACAATCCTGTTATTGGGGAGCAACTCAACAGAGTGGGCCATAGGGGCATAACAATAGAATTCACAGTGGTGAGCGTCAATATTGAGAATCATTGCACCGTTTGATGATGCCGATACCAAAATCTTGGTGTTGTTCAGTACAGGTTTACATTCATCCATATGCTTGAAACGTGAACTGTAGGAGGCCGGCAGTTCTGTCTGTGTGTCGGTCGCATTCCATTCCCAGATTATTTCAGCATGGCTTGAATCCGATTTCTCCGGGTCAATGATCCTGATTTTATCGCTGCCACAGACAACCCATCTCTTGGAGTGCTTGCTAAACATCTGCGTGGTATTCAGATATACTTGCTGAGCGGTGAGGGTGGTAACGGATGCCAACGCAACGAAGAGGGTGGTAATGAGGGCTTGTTTCATTTGACGGAGATTTTGAAATTCTTGCCAGGGGTGCGGACGATGTAAATGCCAGGTGAATAATATCCTGTAGATGGTATTTCTTTGCCTGTCAAGTCATGGACAGAATAATTAGTACACCCTGTAACATAAATGTGGCGGTTTTGGCAGTACGCATTGATGTCGGGGGCTATCCGGGCAGCTTCTATGCCAGTACTTGGATCAAGTGTGGCATCAATGATGTACCATGCATATCGGCTGTCAAGGGCATCCTCTGAAAACACTCTCTGGTTTATACTGTTGGCATCAGCGGCATTGAGGAAATATGTCAGACCGTCAGAACCTGTAAGTTTAAGTGTGACTTGATTATTTCCTAACGGTGTAACGGTCACAAGTACTGCATCAGATTTGTCCGCTGTCGGCTTGATGAAATTGAAGAGATCCTTGGTAACAAACGTATTTCGGAAATATTTTCTTGAAGAACGATTCCTGAAATAGTATTGTGATGGGTCTTTGGGATTGGCAACCAACTCAAACTGCTGCTTTGTGCTGGAAGCATCGTAGTCGTTGACAAAAAATGTATATGTTGAGTTGCTTGTATTGTCCTGAATACATTTGTTGGCATAGTCATGGTTTGCATTGACGATCCTGTAATATATTTTATTACCGTTTCCATCGGTTGAGGGATATGTTTGTGCATGCGTTTGGAGGGAAAAAGCCAAATATGCGATAATGATAAGGAGAAAAGTCTTCATATATAATAGGAATATTTAATATTTTGCCCAAAATTAAGAAATTCTGCCTAATAAAAAACCTCTTTAGGAAAGAAAATCAGTAATTTCTTTTTTTGTTATAATTTTGCGAAAAAGATCGGGTCATGAAATGCTGTAATATTATATTGGTTGCATGTTTGGTATCTGGCATATCTGTGCTCAGTGCAAAGGACTATAAGGCACGTTGCTATTCAAAAAGTGTTTATGGCGAATATACATTATATAATCTTAACGCTCAGGATTTTCCAAAGTTTCCAGTCGGTGTTGAGCCAATATATGACATATATATAGGTCGTCATGGTTCTCGTTATATTGAGTACAATGGCATGTATACCACTATGGCAGAATTGTTAGGCGGCGCAGAAAAAAAAGATATTCTGACAGCAACCGGAAAGCAGTTTTGGAAATGGTATAAGCAGATATATCCTCTTTTGGAAGGCCATGAGCAACAGTTGACCGATAAGGGACGGCAACAGCTCGCATCTCTTGCTGAAAGTATATATAAATGGCTTCCACATCTTTTTACAGGGGAAACGCAGGCTCGGGTGGCAACATCTCCGACGTTACGTGTGATTCATAGCGAGGAAGCTTTTGTCCAACGACTTGAACAACTTGACGGAGATTTGAGGATTATGAAAGATACATTGGCTATCATGAAGGCAAGACCTTATTCTCCAATATTGAAGAAGTATAATGATATATACGAACCGCAATTTAGGAAAAAACTGGATACTCGGGGCTTTGTTTCAATTTTTCTCACAGATTCCTCATATATCAAGCAGTTCGCTATGTCGGAATATGCCTTTACATTATATCTGCGGAATATTATTGCCGGAGTGAAGAGCTTGGATATAAAGGTGCCGTCAGGATATAAAAAGTGTGTTTCAAAAAAAATGCATAAAAGTATTTTGGATGCAATAAATCTGGCTACATATTTTGGTTTGGGACGATGTCCTTATAGTCATAGTCAGGGATTGGATACTTACAAAGAGACATGGAAAAATGTGGTGAAAACTGCGTGGAAAGACATAGAAGAAGGGAATGGGGTTACATTGAATCTTAATTTTACTCATGACATTGTGGTCTTGAATATTCTTGCCCAACTCCGAGCGGGGACTTTTGGGGCCGAGGTGCAGAATCTTGGCGAATTGTCCAACTATTGGAATTGTTCCTATATTCCAATGGCATGCAACTTGCAAATGTGCATATGTAAACTCACTGGCGACCACCGACTGATAGTCTATCCGTTGCTTAACGGAAGGAGCATCTCCCTTCCTCTGAAAGAAATCGTACCAGGGGCATATCTTTGGGAAGAAGTAGCCCGATTGAATCAGTGAGAGGTGTAATGTAAGGGGAATATGTAGATTCGTATGTTTTCACGTTAATGAAACAGGCTTTTACGTTAAGGATTATTATATAAGGAAAAGAGGGCCTGTCTTGGAGAAATGTTGCAAGGGTATTATGTTCTCCTCATGTAACTGTAATTTTTTCGACATAAAGGATATTTTATGTAATGACATTTTTTTAAAAATCTCATAGGTATATGCTCTGCATGCATATTTCTTCGTACCTTTGTATACATATTTACATATAGTCTATGGGAGGTTTTTTTGGCATTATATCTAAGCATCCTTGCATTAATGATTTGTTTTACGGAACAGATTACAACTCGCATTTGGGTACTAAGCGCGCAGGAATAGCGACTTATGCTGCGGATAAAGGTTTCAAACGGTCGATTCACAACATAGAAAATAGTTATTTCCGAAATAAGTTTGAAGATGAATTGGATGACTTTGTCGGAAATAGTGGAGTAGGCGTAATCAGCGATACTGATGCCCAGCCAATAGTGGTATATTCTCATTTGGGGAAATATGCGCTGGTTACGGTTGCAAAGATATATAATATAGAACAACTTGAGCATGAACTTATTCAGGAAGGTGATCATTTTACAGAGATGAGCAGTAGAGGTATCAATCAAACAGAGATGATAGCTAAGTTGCTCAACAAAGGCCAGACGTTTGCCGAGGGAATAAAAATTGTTCACCAAAGAATAAAGGGTTCTTGCTCAATGTTAATATTGACAGAGAACGGTATTATTGGAGCGCGAGATTATTGGGGGCGCACACCGATAGTTATGGCTCGCAAGGACGATGCTTATGCCTTTACAAGTGAAAGTTGCGCCTTGCCCAATTTGGATTTTACACATGTAAGAGATCTCGGCCCTGGAGAGGCTGTGAAAATCACAGCAGATGGTGTGGAACAAATGATTGCTCCGCATGAAGAAATGCAGATATGTTCTTTCCTATGGGTTTATTATGGCTTCCCAACGTCAGACTATGAGGGTGTAAATGTGGAAAAGATGCGTTTTGACAATGGTTATATGCATGGCAACAACAATAAAGTGGAAGCTGATTGTGTATGTGGCATTCCTGATAGTGGGACAGGGCATGCCTTGGGATTCTCTGTAGGTCGTGGAATTCCTTATCTGCGGGCTATAACAAAATATACACCGACATGGCCGAGGAGTTTTACTCCGGCAACTCAGGAGAGGCGAAATTTGGTTGCAAAGATGAAACTCATTCCGAATCGGACAATGTTGAAGGGAAAGAAAATAGTGTTCTGCGATGATTCCATCGTGCGCGGAACACAATTGCATGATAATGTTAAAGTTCTGTTTGATCTTGGGGTTAAGGAGGCCCATGCCCGTATAAGTTGTCCTCCATTAGTTTATCCGTGCCCGTTTATTGGTTTTACAACAGAGCGCTCACCATTGGAATTGATTACTCGCAGAATAATCAAGGAAAAGGAGGGAAGTGATACAAAAAACTTAGAGGCATATGCCACGACAGGCTCTCAGGAGTATAACTATATGGTAGAAAAAGTGAGGGAAAAATTAGGCCTTACATCATTGGAATTTAATTCTCTGGAGAATCTTGTGAAGGCAATAGGGTTGCCAAAATGTAAATTGTGCACACATTGTTTTGACGGCAGCAGCCACTTCTGATAAATTGTTATTTTTAGGTTTAGGGTATTATTTGAAATTCTCTTTCCACCAAGAAAGAGACTCTGATTCTTTTAGCAGTTTTTTTGCTGTGACTTCCTTGTAAGTGCCATCTTGTTGTCCAATGATAAGTGTGCGATTAAGTGCTGTATCTAGTTCCATGAGACGGCGGTTGGCCAAGGCCAAACCATGCTGTACTTTTTGAGCAAATGGTGACATATTATTCTCCGTCGTGTCCATATTCCATTATAAGTTTGTATTTTTCAAAGTCATATATTTTATTTATACCATCCTCAGACTCGGCAAATATTACTGAGTGGGAAGTGTTGTTGTCAACGAGAAGCCACCGGTCTACGATATGGCTGTAAATGTTGAACAGGTTTTTGATGCCTGCCTCGTAGCGACGTCGTATGATGTCTTCGGGAATGTTGTGTCCTCCTTCGCTGACCCGCTTGGCAACACGGCGGATGGCAACTTCTGGTGAACTGAGCCAAAAAAACAATAATATGACTTTGTATCCTGCTTTGTGGGCTTTTTTGATAAGACTGTCATAATAACGTGTTGACAGGGTCGTTTCAATGGCGAAGGTGACGCGTTTCTGCATAAGTGTTGAAATGCGTTCCAGCATAAGGCGGCCGGCATCAATGGGTACTCGCTCGGGGTGAAAAGGGGAAAGCCCTTTGGCAATTTCATCGGCATTTACGTATTCCTCACAGTCGAGAATCTGAGGTAATATTGTAAACGATGCTGTAGTTTTTCCGGCACCGTTACATCCTGCTATTATATAAAACTTATGTCCCATAGCGTTGGGGATTTGATATTCAGTGACAAATATACGTTTAAAAAAGAAATAATCGGATGAATGGTGGCTGAAAAATCTTTTTGGGGGTAGTCGTGAGATGCGTTCTTACGAAAGAGTTTTAAGTCCGACGACTGATATGATGAGAGTTGTTATGAAAAACAGTCTCCAGAATGTGGCAGGCTCGTTGAATACGACTATGCCGAGTATAACGGTTCCAACAGCGCCGATACCTGTCCATACGGGGTATACTGTGCCTATAGGCATTGTCTGCGTAACTTTTGCCAACAGGGTCATACTGAGTATTGTGAAAATGAGGAAACCACTTATCCAATACCACCAAAACAGGCCTTCAGCTGTTTTGGCTCTTCCGAGACAGTATGTAAATCCAACTTCGCATAGTCTGGCAATAATCAACAGAATCCAATTCATAAGAAAAATCTTGCAGCCTGTTGAGGGCTGCAAGATTTTTCTCGGCGACTCCTTCTAAGGCAGTGCAAAGATACTTTGTTTTTTACAAACTGTTATTTTACAAATATCTTTTTTACTAATGTGCCGCATTTTACGATATAGAATCCTGCGGATACCTGGGCCTGATGGTGGAAGCGTTTTATAAGTTGTCCGATATTGTTGTAAAGCAAAATTTCTTTGTCGCTGTTGGTGTAAATTGTTCCATTCTGGCTATATATGCCGAAGGCTGGTTCTGAAGACAGCTTTTGAATGGAAGTGGTGTTGTAGTCTTCTATTTTCATACAGTCGAAATCCCATCCTGAGCAGAGTGATGTGACGGTCATGATATGGGTTCCCTTTGTAAGATGTATCTTGATGTAATCGGGTGTTTTATTATATTCTGGTACCCTGTCATTGTTACCTCCGGCACTGGGCCACAGCCACAGGGTGTCGTTGGCCTGACCGTCAACCAGTGTGCTTTCCCAGAGGTTTTCGTCTGCCAGAATATCATTGAATGTATTCCCGTCGGCTTCATACTTCGTAGGTGCAAGCGGACGGGCTTTCTGGCTTGTAGGCAAGTTTGTTCCGTCAAGTGAGAGAATCATGGATGCATAGTAGCGGCTTACCCAATCCAGTCCGGGGGCATCCTCGATGACATACTGGTTTCGTGTATTATTGGCATGGTTGCTATAGCGGGCATAGTCGTCCCATCCGACGCAGTGCTTGATGCTGATATTTACGTCCATGTCTTCGCTGACTTCAAAGGTGTAGTTGAATGTCGCCCCCCAGTTCTCTATTGCCATTTTGCGTGTGATGATGCATTTCAGCAGACTGAGTTTAGAATATTTTCCTGTACCGTAGAGAGAATAGTCATTGTCACCCATGCCGAGCAGGCCGAAACCGTTTTCAAAGGTTTCATTTGATTTCAGTCCGCTGCCCATATCATCGAAACGGTAGATGCTACTGTTAATCTGTGCGTTTGCCGTGAGGTGACATCCAAATGTCAACAGTATGATATATAATAGTTTTTTCATGTCAGTCCGTTTTAGTTGTTTTCGTTTTGATTCCATTGAAATAGGAGATAATCGCCAACTTTTATTGTGAAGTTTCCTAAATTAGTTTCTGTGAGTTCTCCTTCTGGAGTCACTTGGTGGATATTATAGGAAACACCAGAGCTTTTTACCAATCTTACAGACTGGGAGTTGGTGATGCTGTGGTTTACGAGCATCAGATATTCGTTGTCGCCATTCTTCAAGTGAGATACCAGACAGCCGGTTCCTGATGCTTTGATTGTACTGAAACACTCGGGACGCTTCTTGAATTCGGCAGCGCCTAATGGTATTGAGCTGCCGATGTGGCCGACTTGCACAACTTTTGCACCGAGAAATATTGGTGTAAGATTTCTTACTTCCTGATTCAGTGTCTTGACGAGGTCATAGACTTCTGTTCGCTTACCGTCTGCTCCTATAGGAGCCGGTCCTTCCCAACCTGTTGGTAACCAATATGTGAAGTATTGTATACATTGTGCTCCATATGCCAGGTCGCTGAAGACTTGCAGGCGCATCATCCATTTTTCGGTCACGGAGTATCCGTAATGTGAAGTAGAGCAGCAGAAAGCCCATAGTGGCTGGTTTGTAGCCCTGCAGATTGCTGACACTCTTTGCAGATTCTCGTAATAGTCTGTGCGCAGGCTGGTGACATTCTTGGAACTGACCTTGATGGGGTAGTGGTCATAGGAGATGATGCCCAGTCCGATAGTGTCGGCATATTTCTGAACGTATTTTGAGTAGTCGTTGATGCCTAACTGTGTTTCGCTGGCATAGGTGGGGAACAGATTCAGATATAGCTGGTGAGTGTCATCAATGGCTCTGACCCTGTCTTTATATGCGCGCAAATCGGCATATTCGGAGTAGTTGGGTTCGTCTTTCAGATACCAGCATGCCACCATGTCGTTGTCTTTGAATTCGGGGGCAACATCAAGTATGCTGCCGGGAAGAATCTGCTGTACTCCAGTGCCGCGGCATGAATCCATTGACTTTAGCATGGTGGCCTTGTCCCATCCCCATACAGAAGAAAGAGACAGGTTGAATCCGCATTCAGCCAGTTCTTCAAAGCGCTTCTTGGTAAGTTCCTCGGCCGGCAGGATTGAGTGCCATGCCAGAATGGGGAAGCGGTCACCGGTAGGGCATACATAGTTGTTTTGACGGTTAGTATATGCTATACCCCTACCGCCAGTGTTGTAGTCCTCTGCCTGAATAGTTACCGTACTTCCAGGTGTCAGAGTTATTGCCTTATAGGCTCCCTGTCCCCAACTGGGTAATGTCAGGAGAATCATTAAGGCTGTACTCCATGTCTGTAATGTCTTATGTTTCATATGTTGTTTGTTAAGTGTTGATTATCTGTCTTAATGGTTGGCGAAGAAAAACAGTTTTGTCCTATCGCTTAAGCCAGGCGGTCCGTTCCTGTGCAGGCATTTTTTCAATGGCGTAGCGTAGGGTAGTGCGTGGCATTTCGTGGAGATGTTGTTCCAGGAACTCACGCAGTAAATCCATGCTGACGTGTTTTCCCAATTCCCGAAGCATCCAGCCTACTGCCTTGTGCATAAGGTCGTGTGGGTGGTTTAAGTGTATTTCTGCATAGCGTAGGCACCATGAAGGGTCGCCTGCATGAGTCGGCGTGTAGGTGCATACCATGCTGATGCGTTGTTGCCAGAGGTTAGTGCTGTATGCCAGTGAATCCAGTGTGGCCTGCTTGTCTTTGATGGATGTCGGCAGCAGCAACCAATGGCCCAGAATCTTTGGTGCAGACAAATCAACCAAGTCCCAGTTGTTTGCCTGTTTGGAATGTTGCAAATATGTCTTGACAATATTGTCCCGAAGGATAAGGGCGGCGGTGTCGTCTGCCGTTTTTTTCCTTGCTGCGGCTTCAAATTGAGCCACCAATATGAGAAAACCACAGAGTCTTACCTCATGCCATTTGCTGTGCAATAATGCTGTTATCTCTTCCAAAGGTAAATCTTTCGCATTCTTGGCCACAGTCCGGGTCTGGGGCACTTTTAGTCCCAGGAATTGGTCGCCGTACCCATATTCGCCCGGTGCAGTCTTGAAAAACTGCATGAGTATTTTTTGCTGTTGCTCATTCTTTTGCGAAACCAGAAACTCAATTATTTCTTTCGATGTCATAACTGTTACAAAGATATCTATTTTTTGAGATGTATGCAAAAAAATGAGATAATTAGTGATATGGTGCGACAACTCACATCCTTTTTTGTATTATCTTTGTGGATGAGTATTTAAGAGCTTATTTATGAGTAACCATCAAATTTATGTTGCAAGCAGTTGGCGCAATGTCTTTTATGAAGATGTTGTCAAGGCGTTGCGTAAGGCCGGTCACACTGTTTATGATTTCCGCAATCCTCCCTCAGGCGATGAGGGATTCAAGTGGTGTAAGATCAGTGAGGATTACATGCAGTGGGAACCACGGGAATACAGGGAATATCTGAAGCATCCCAAGGCTGAACGTCAGTTTGCCAATGATATAGAAGCGATGCGGGCTTGCGATACGTGTGTGCTTGTCTTACCCTGCGGCCGGAGTGCTCATACTGAGGCGGGCTGGTTTGCCGGAAGTGGCAAGCGGGTCCTGGCATATATACCGGAGAAGCAGGAACCCGAACTGATGTATAAACTGTTTACGAAGATATGTTGTACATTAGAGGAGTTGACAGAAGAGTTAAACCATTAATTTAATAAATGCAGATATGTTATTAACTACTACAAATCAGATAGAGGGACATCCTGTTAAAGAGTATATAGGTGTCGTGACGGGTGAAACAATTATTGGAGCAAATATCCTGAAGGATTTTTTTGCAGGTATCCGTGACATCGTCGGCGGCCGTTCCGGCAGTTATGAGAAAGTGCTTCGCAAGGCTAAGGAAACTTCTATGGCTGAAATGGAAGAACGTGCTGCTGAATTGGGTGCCAATGCGATTGTCGGTATTGACATTGATTATGAAACATTGGGTGAGTCCAACGGCATGATGATGGTAGCTACCAGCGGCACGGCAGTCGTGATATAGCCGGGCTGGCGGGTTGTAATAGTCTTTGGGTATAAGTCAGGGTGTTGAATCTTATTGGTTTACTGTTTCAGAAAAATGGCAAGCCAATGAAACGCATGGATTTATAGCCGTATATACCGCCCATATCAGATAATCTTTTTTGTAATCTATTTTTTGCAAGATTGCTTTTTTAACAAAGTTAAACAGGATTTAACTTTGCAGTACTCTTTTCCGATATCCTAAAAAAAATCCATGGCTTTGCCGTTTTCACTGGCAGGCCTGTCAGTGAAAACGCGCAGGCCTGCCAGCGAAATTTTGTAGGCCTGCAAAAATTACCCCCTCTGCAGTGCTTTCTGAAAGGGGTAGTCGGTCATTGTAATTGCTTTCCCCGTCAGTGTTAAAAAATGTTGTTTTGTGGTCAGGGTTATATGAGAGGAAAAATTGCGAGAGGGACTTGAAAAGATTGCCGGCGGCCGCTGTTGTGGATTTTCTTAAAATTATTATTAGTCTGCATGACAGCATTGGAAAGAAAAACTCATGTTTCCTTCGGGGGTAGGCCAAAACAGGAATATATATAAAAAATCAACGGAGATAATGTTGCTCTTGTATGTTATCAAGAAGCGACGTTATCTCCGTCTTAAAGTAATAATATAGGTACTCGAATCTATTTTACAAGGTATAGAGAACTGATAGATTCGTTGTCTTCAATACATTTGATTGTATCAGCGAAAAGCTTTGCAACCGACAGGTGTTTAACCTTGGGGCACTCCTTGTGGTAAGGGATAGTGTCAGTGAACACAATTTCTTCCAAGGCCGAGTCTTCAATGCGCTGTATGGCGGGCCCTGAAAGAATACAATGGGATGCAATAGCCCGCACACTGTTGGCTCCCATGTCCTTGATAATTTGGGCTGCCATAGTGATAGAGCCTGCAGTGTCTACCATATCGTCAACGATAACGACGTTATAGCCTTTTACATTACCGATAACCTGCATGGAAGCAACTTCATTGGCCTTCTCCCTGAACTTGTTGCACAATACCAAGGGGCATTGCAGATATTTTGCATAGGTATTGGCTCTCTTTGAACCACCAATATCAGGAGTAGCAATACACAGGTTGGGCAGGTTCAGTGATTGGATATAGGGGAGGAAAATGCTGGAGGCATAGAGGTGATCCACCGGGATGTTAAAAAAGCCTTGCTCCTGATCAGCATGCAGGTCCATGGTTATCATACGGTTGATACCGGCAACGCTGAGCAGGTCAGCTTCCAGTTTTGCAGCGATGGAAACTCTCGGTTTATCCTTGCGGTCCTGACGCGCCCAGCCGTAGTAGGGGATAACGGCAACGATGTTTCGTGCTGATGCTCGTTTGGCCGCATCAATCATCAGCAGCAATTCCATCAAGTTCTCTGAACTTGGGTTTGTGGAGTTGACAAGATAGACATTGTGCCCTCGGATAGATTCTTCGTATCTTACGCAGAACTCACCGTCAGAAAAGTGCTGTACTTGCATCTTTCCCATAGGTATGCCCAACTCCTGGCAGATTTTCTCTGTCAGATATAAAGAGTTGGTTCCGGAGAATACACTGAATTGTGGTTTATTGCTCATTTTAGGTTTTATTTTTGAAAATTATATTTGTTTCATTATGAATTGATTCAAATATTTATTTTTTGGAGCTATATGTCGTGTATGACATCTATAATATTTTGAATACAAAATTACATTTAAAACTTTATTCGGTGGATATGTAGAGTGTTTTTTTGCAGTTAATTATTCAGCTTCCAGATACCATATGCCACTGTCGTAGATTTTCACTAATTGAGGGTTCATTCCTTGGTTAATGAGCCATTCCCCACTAAATGTTTTGCCGTTACCCCAGAAGGATGGAGTGTCAGTATTGAGTTCCGAAATCTTGTATTGCCTGTTCTTGTCCAGTCCGAACAATCGTATCAATGGGGTCTTTGACCTGCCTTGGTATTTTATGCAGTATGCCATGACAACAGCCCGGCGTTTATCCTTTGAGACATACATGATAGCATAGTGATTGCCATCGTAAGGGGAAACGAGGCGATAGAGGTCTCCTTCTTCAATCAAGTCGCGGAATTTTTTATATGAGGCAATGGCTCTTTGGGAGAATCCATATTCGTCTTTGGTCATATTTTTTGGTTGCATCTCCATGCCTAGACGTCCTGCCGCAGCAATGTCAAACCGGAATTTCAAAGGTGTGACATTGTTGGTCTGATGATTTGGTACGGTTGATACGTGCGAACCTGTTGTGCAGGCTGGGTAAATCATGTTGGTACCATATTGTATGAATATGCGTGAAAGTCCTTCGGTATTGTCTGAGGTCCACACTTCATCAAAATATTTCAGTGCCCCATAGTCTACTCTTCCGCCGCCGCTTGAACATGACTGTACAATGACATGAGGATATTTTTCTCTCAAGCGTTTAAGTACATTGTAAAGTCCTTGGGTATAGTTGACGTAGAATTCTCCCTGGTCTTTCAGGAAGGCCGAGCCAAAACTTTCAACGTGTCGGTTGCAATCCCATTTTATGTAGTCAATCTTATTTGAAGCAAGTTTCATCGTTTCATCAAATACGCTGAAGACAAAATCTTGTACCTGTGGGTTACATAGATCCAATAACCATTGGTTCCTGGTTGTTGTTGCCTCTCTTCCTGCTGATTTTACGACCCATTCGGGATGCTTTTTTGCGAGGTTGCTCTTGGGATTTACCATTTCCGGTTCAATCCAAATTCCAAATTTCAGTCCTTTGCCGTGGGCATAGTTTGCCAGATATTCAATGCCTTCAGGAATCTTGTTGGTGTTTGGTTGCCAGTCACCCAGTCCTTGCTTGCTGGAGTTGCGTGGAAAGTCTGTGCCAAACCATCCATCATCCAGAACAAACATTTCCAATCCCATTTCTGCAGCATCGTCAATCATGGCTGTCAGTACGGGGGTAGTGAAATCAAAATAGGCTCCTTCCCAGCTGTTGAGCAGGGTGGGCGACATCTTTCCTTTGGAGTAGATGCCGTAATTGCGTGCCCAACGATGTAGATTCCTGCTGGCTTGACCAGCACCTTCGGCTGAGAAAGTCCATATCATATCCGGGGTAATGAATGTTTGCCCTTTCTTCAGGGTATAGGCTCCAGCATATGGGTTTATGCCACAGAGAATATTCAAACGTTCAAATTCATCAATTTGGAATGACAACTTATAGTTTCCGCTCCATGCTAAGGCGCCGGCAATGACTTCGCCGTGATTCTCGTCAAAAGTTTCGGTGTCCAGGCTGAGCAGGAACGAGGGATTCTCTGTATGGGTAGTTCGGACTCCCATTTTGTTGTCTATGACTTTTGTCCCATGAGTCAGCAGTTCCCGTGCTATTTGCATTTCACCAGCCCATGCCCCGTGAAAATGAGTCAACAGATATTTTCCAGCCTTGATGTTCATGGCCGATGAGGCATAATGGTCCATGGAGGCTTCCTGTTTGCCTTTGTTGGTAATTTCGGAATGGGTGGTAATGACATCCTCTTTGGCATAAGCCGTATATATGAGTTTGATTTCCAACTGAGTCTTTGGATCTTGCAGAAGGATTTCCGTGCGTGTTACATCTTGCTGTATGTGGACTATGTTATGTGAAACATATTTCAACTCTGTATTCAGATCCGTATCTTCATATTTTGCAGCGAAGGCAGGTTCGTTGTAATAGCGCCCGCCACGTGTCGGATAAGCCATGGGATCAGTACCATAGTCTACTCGCCGATAGGAATTATATCCGGAATATTGCCCGGCCTCGCCTATGGGCAAACCATAATGCATAAACATGAGATTGTTTTCTGTGTTGACATGTAGGATAAGGCTCGTATTGTCGGTGTTGATGCTGATATACGAGTTGCCGATGGCATGGCTTATTGCTGACGAAAGTGTAATAGCGAGAATAAAGAAAAAATGTTTCATTGTGTCGGTTATATATGATTTTCAATCAGTTTATTTCCATACAGGATCTTCAGGGTAAGCAGGCGGGGTGTCGTCAACATATACTGTATTGCCAGGTCTGAACGCATCGGTATCAACAAACTTGCTTTGCTCATACTTGTTCCCATAGGGGTCTGTCGCAATTACTTTTATTTTGGCATTGGGGTTGGACATCTTGTACATAAACATATGGTTACATGTGTTGATGTAACTGTTACGGTTGCTGGTGCCGATGTGACCACGGCCAATGACTCCTGTATTGAATCCTATGGCCCACCAGTCTTTGCTGGATGTCAAAGAAGGATGTTGGTCCTCCTTGTGTGTAGCAGGCATGCGTTTAAGTTCACCCTTGTACTGATTGTCTTCATAAACTTCTACTTTCCAGTGTTCATCCCATGCGAAGACATTGGCAAGTACTATATCTTTGCTGAATGGCAGTTGGCATTCCTCGTAAGGTCCTCCAAAACGACTGTTGCCTCGGTATAATCGTATCTGAAATTTCTGGTCAAATCCAGTGCTTTTCCATAATTGGTTTATAATCTTATTTCCAGCTACCTTGACAACCTTGTATCCATTTGGTGTACCATCACCATTGCATCTGGACCACCACCAGCAGCCTGATGCTGCTGCCAAGTTATATTCTTTTGTTCCGTTCTGATGCATATGATATGTGCTGGTATGAATGTGTCCTGTGTAGATGACTCTGTTCTCAAATTGTCCAAGAAGGTTAAGTACGGCTTCTTTGTTTTTCGTATTGTATACGGGAATGTGGCAGCAGAATATAATCAGTTTGTCCTTCGGAACAAAAGAAAGGTCTTTTTTGAGCCATTCGAGTTGTTCTGCCGTAAATTCTCCATGATATTTTGAAGCGGTGTTAAGAACGTCATACATGACGTTGTCCATAGAGATGATATGGGCATCTCCTCTGTTCCAACTATAGTTGATGGGACCAAATATATCCTCAAACATGCGCTTGAACCGAACCATTGCACTGGGGTTTTGCTCGTTTAGTGCAAGTCCATTGTATATCTGGTCGTGATTGCCGTTGGTTTGGAATACAGGCATGCCGATGTTGTCGGCCTCCATTTCTTCCTTCATAAAAGGCAGGATGTATGTTGTGTTAAATTCTCCTTCGGTATAGCCTATATCTCCTAATGTGATTCCGTAATTGGGAGTTTTTGTCTTTTTTGCAAATTTTTTGATATCTGCTACGGTTTCACAATGAAAGCGTCTTACATGGCGTATGTTTTGGCATTGGGGATCGGCCATGAAGAAAATACTGAACGCTTTATCAGCTCCTCCTTTCTTGGGAATGAGTACAAAATTGTATATGGAATCACGGTCTAGTTTCTTGTAGAATGTAGGAATGCCATATCTGAGAGGTACTTCGTATTCAGCAGGGATTGAGTAGTGCACATAATATGCAGCTTCATGGCGTGTGAAATTGTATCGTCCGTGGATGTCAGTCTGGACGCAGCTGTATCCATCGCTGACGACTATTCCCTGAAGGGGAGTACCATGAGTGTCTGTTACGGTGCCCATGACTTTTAATGTTCTGGCACTGAGAGATTGGCTGATGCATGTTGCCCAAAAAAGTGTGTAAAAGATAGTCTTTATGTTCATTGTATAGTAAGTTAATTTCTTAAAATGAAACTGCGAAAATAGTTGACATATGAATTTTATTCAATATAGCAAATTGATACTGTTCGGGCGATTAGTGATATTGGTTTGATTTGAAATCCATTTTTCTCCAATTGTCTGTTAAGGAAGATATTGTCTATATGGAAATGCGATACTCATTGTTGTGCGAGAAAAACATATCTTGAATTTATAGAATGAATAAACGTATAGTCAACGATAGGCTTAGGGCATGAAACATTTTTTTTGCAGGTGTGTCGTGATATAAGGTTCACAAGATATGCTCATGCAGTATTTCTTGTGGATAAGGCTATTTACCTGCATTGTCCTCAATAATTTTGCTCAGGGTTCCTGTAGCTTGGTTAAAGAATACTTGAGTGGATGTCCGCTTGTTGAACAATTCATTGCTGAGAATCTCAACTCTGCCAAATTGAGCAATCGGTGTATTCATGTCAATATATTTATTTGAACGGGAATAGACCTTTATGTTAGCTTCTGAGGCGATATTGTATCTGACGGCTTGTTCATCAGCTTTCTTTTTCTTAGGGTCCAGTTGTTCTGCAGGGATGGTCTTCAAATCAGTTACATCAATGTAGATAGGTTCCCCTGCCAGATTGTTTTTGTCCACCAGACCGTATTCTTCAGAGAATCGGAACAGTATTTCTTTTTTAAGATTTTTGGATGGAGTAAAGGTAAAAGTAAAACTTTTAGTTTCTTTTTCTTCGCTTCCTTTGAACAGTTGCAGCAATGCTTCTTCCTGTTGGTTAAGTTGCTGTATCATTAGTTTTAGTTGTTCACCGTCTTTGGGCATATTGTCAGCTTGTCCCTTAGTTAAGTCGCTTCGGCTTTCCCTGATGTCATAAATTTCGTTGGCGGTCAATTCGGCCATCTTACTAATGCTTCCGGCATAGAGGATTTCCTGTGACATATAATCCTTGGAGTTTAACTTGTTGTTCTCAACTTTATGGATTTGGGGGTCAAGAATGATTTTTTCTTCCTCTGTGCTGGCATTGATAGATAGGATGATACCGCTTTTTGTCAAGCTGACCAAGGGGGCTGTTGTTGCTTTTTTCAAGGGAATAGAATAGACTTTGGATGTATCGGCTACACCAAATGGCGTAATCTGTATGTTGTCTATTTGCCACGTCTTGATAGTTTCTTTAGCAATATTGTTTAGCTTTAAGTATCTTCCGGCATAAGAATTCAGTTCTCCGGGATGTTGTGTGATACATGTGGCAGTAACCGTGATGCTGAGTTCGGTTTTAGGAAGATAGTATGTTACTCCTTCTGCCGTGGTCCCAGGTATGTATGGAAGTACGACTGTTTGGGCAGTAGATACTGCAAATGCTCCTAATAGAAGTGCAGATAATAATAATTTGATATTTGCCATTGGGAAAAAATTAGTTGTTAATGTAAAGTTTTTGCATATAGATATGCTGAATTTTTAAGTTCTTTGATAGCATCTGGAATAGTTTGAATCAGGTCCATGACATTCATGCCTTCTTCTGTGTATTTTTCTGCTGCAATGTCACCAGCGAGACCATGAATATAGCATCCGAGCCTGCAGGCGTTTTCTGCAGAGTAGCCTTGTGACAGCAGTGATAATAAAATACCGGTTAATGCATCACCTGTTCCTGCGGTAGCCATACCTGAATTACCAGTGATGTTATAGTATATATGTCCATCGGGACAACAAATAGCTGTGTAGTGATTTTTTAGGATAATATAAATTTGTAGCCGCCGTGCTTCTTCTCTTGCGATACAGAGCATCTCATAATCAGATGAACTTTCTCCAAACAGACGGGAAAATTCCTTGGGATGAGGAGTCAGGATGCTACCTCGGGGCATTTGTTGTAACCACCCTTTGTGTGAAGATAGAATATTCAGACCATCGGCATCTATGACAAGGGGACAGGTCGTATGGGCAATTTGTTCCATTAGGGCAGTTGCTGTTTCGGTTTTTACTCCGATTCCAGGGCCAATGGCGACAGCTTGATACTCTTTGGAATCTTCAGCAGAGGTAAAGATATAGTTGTCCTTGTCGTTGTGAATGATAGCCTGTGGTACAGAAGTCTGCAAGATAGTGTTATTTGCACTGGGTGTGTGTATCGTAAGCTTACCCATTCCACTTCTCATTGCAGCTTGGGCTGCTATGACTGCTGCTCCAGCCATTCCATAGGAACCGGCAACAAGGAGGCCATGTCCGAAGTCTCCTTTGTGTCCAAAAGGATTCCGTGGCTTTAGCAGTTGCCTCATGTGCTCTTCTTCATTGATTGTATATTGTGGTGACAGATTGGGGCACCCACTTTGTGTCAACATGATGTCAAGGACCTTGCATTTGCCGATATATTTTTGGCAGTCACTCAACAGGAAAGCGGGTTTTAGGGCGTGCAAAGTCAATGTGTAATCGGCATGGACAATCTGATGGGGAAGTATACCCGAATTGTCTTCACTGTGCATGCCGGAAGGAATATCAATAGAAACAATAGTGGCCTTGCTGTTGTTGATGAATCTCAATAATAGAGCGTAGCTGCTGCTGAGTGAGCCGGTCAGGCCAATTCCAAAAATACCGTCAATGATAAGATCTTCAGAAGTGATATGAGGCAGATCAATTTTGGTAGATATTTCGTGGAATATAATGTCGGGACAGGCCGATAAGAGTCTGTCCCGATTTGTTGCGCATTCAGGAGATAGACGGTCATTGGTGTTAAACAAGAAAACCTCAACATTGTATCCTGACAGAGCTAATATACGGCTTACAGCAAGGGCGTCTCCTCCGTTGTTGTGGGAACCAGCAAAAACCTTGACAAGGGTATCTGGGCCTTTGATGGATTTGATTTCTTCACTAATGGCTTGAGCCGCGCGTTCCATGAGGTCAATGGACTGTATGGGCTCATGCTCAATGGCAAAGGCTTCAAACTCCTTGATTTCTGATGCTGTATATACTTTCATGCGAATATCAGTCTTCTGGTTTTACCTCAATGATCCGATAATCAAATCGCGGACCCAATTCGTTTGAAATGATATGGTCTACACCCATGTTGACAAATCGTTTCATTTCGGCGCTATTGTCAATTGTCCAGATTTTGACATAGAATCCGTTATCATGAATGTAGTTGACTAAAGGTTGTGTCACCAAAGTGTTACGAATAGAAAAATCAGCAAAGCGGGCACGCTTGGCGACTTCCAGCCCTTTTTCAACGTCTTTAATTGATATGCAATGGCTGATTGATACGATAACATTGGGATCAATATCCAAGAGGGTTTTCAAATTTTCGGCGTCATCACAGAAAATAGTGGAGTTGAGCATCCCGCATTTCTTAACTAAGTTATATATAATTGGGTATTTTGAATTTGGAAAGCGTTTCTTGTTAGCGCAATCCAATTCAATGACGGCATTGTTTCTTCTGCACAGCATTAAGGCTTCTTTAAGAGTAGTAATAGGGGTGCCGGCAAATTTTTTGTCTTTCTTCCCACCGAAATCCATTTGGGTTAGTTGCTGAATGGTATAGTCTGTGGTAAGGCCTCTTCCGTAGCTGCAACGGTCTATCGTCGGGTCGTGTGATAAAATAGGTACATCATCTTTTGAGAATGCGACATCACATTCAACGATTTGAAATCCTTGCATGATGGCTTCCTCCAGTCCGATAAGTGTATTTTCAGGGAAGCCTTTAAATCCACGGTGGCATTCCACTTGTTTGTCCCAATATCTGGGGTTGATAGGTTGTACGTTGAAAGCAGTTACAACTTCTGTGGGGGTAGTAGTTTCTTTTTTCTTTTTCTTTGCCTGTGTGTTTAGGCATAGTGCAGAACAGAGGATAATGAGTCCGGTAAATACAATCTGTTTCATAATAATATTTTTATAGTTGTTCTGAAGTTATTTCTCTGATTAAGGGTCTGCAGTTATATTGTGATGCCATGACATGACCATATGCACCTGCTGATAGAATGGCAATGATATCTCCTCGTTGTGTTTGAGGCAGGATGATGTCTTCTCCGAATATATCAGTAGATTCGCAGATGGGACCTACAAGATCATACTTTTCGCAAGGCTTATCCGAAGTAAGATTGATGGCTTTGTGATGTGCCTGATATAAAGAAAATAAAAAAAAAAAAAAAAAACCTGCATCAACAATGGCAAACTGCTTGTTTCTTGTTTTTTTGACAAAGGTTACTCGAGTTATGAGAGCTCCATATTGGGCTGTTAAAGCGCGTCCGAGTTCACAATGGAAAGTCTGATGTGGGCGGAGTTGAAGGTATTCCTTAAATATTCTAAAATATGTGTAAAAATCAGCAATTGGATGTTCTTGAGGGTGTTCATAGTCGACACCAAGACCACCACCGATATTGATGCTGCTTGTCTGGATTTGTTCGCCTTCAAGAGCATGTTGAATATTGTTAATCTTTAGACTTAGTTGCTTATAGCATTCCATGTCTAAGATTTGCGAACCAATGTGAAAGTGTAATCCGTAATAATCTACATTGGAAAGATTCTGTATCTTTCGAATTGTAGGGATTAAATCTTCCAATGCAATACCAAACTTGTTTTCGTTCAGTCCTGTTGTAATGTTTTTATGAGTATGGGCATCAATATTGGGATTGACTCTTATGGCAATATGAGCTGTCTTCCCGCATGCTTTGGCTAGTGTGTTGATAATTTCTATTTCGGGAACGCTTTCTACGTTAAAACAAAGTATATCGTTGTCAAGTCCTATAAGAATCTCCTTGTCGGTTTTTCCAACTCCGGCAAATGCTATTTGGCTGCCAGTAAAACCGCTCTGAATGGCTCTTGATATTTCTCCTCCGCTGACAGCATCAATACCAAATCCAGCCTTTTTTGTATACGACAATATGGTTTCGTTGCAATTAGCCTTCATAGCGAGGTGGATTGTTGAGTTAGCTATCATCTGGGAATGTAGCTGTGCCTCTCTTAAGGTTTGCCGGAGAAGGTCAATATCATAGAAATAAAAAGGAGTTTCTATTTTTTTGAACTTTTCGATATATTTGGTTAATTCCATAATTTATACACAATTGCTGTTAATAATGTGCTGGTCAGTGCATGTATATTGCAGCGCATTAGGAACAAGGTCTATGAGAGCCATGTTGTGGGTAGACATGATAATGGTAGTACCTTTGCTGCAGATGTTTTGAAGAATATTGACAATTTGTCTGCTTGCATCGGGATCTAAATTTCCTGTCGGTTCATCTGCGATGATAATTTTGGGAGTATTTAGGATGGCTCTTGCGATGGATACACGCTGTTGTTCGCCACCAGACAGTTCGTGAGGATATTTGTCGGCTTTGCTCTCTAAGCTGACAGTTTCCAGGACAGTTTTAATCTTCTCGTCAATTTCCTCCTTTTTTTTCCAGCCAGTAGCTTTTAATACAAATTCCAGATTGGCATAGACTGTGCGGTCGGATAATAGCTGAAAATCCTGAAAAACAATCCCTAGTTGCTTTCTCAGCAGAGGGGTATTCTTTGGCTTGATTGTAAGAAGGTCGATTCCGAGAACGTCAGCTGTTTCACCTTTTAAAGTGGTAGACGCATAGAGACTTTTCAGGAAAGTGGACTTGCCGGAGCCGACGATACCTGTTAGAAAGATAAATTGGTTCTCCGTGACCTGAAAATTAACATTTTTCAAGACGGTATAGTCATCTTGTAGAATGTCTATGTTCTTATAGTTGATTATCATTTCTTGCATGATGAGAAAAATGTATTAATGTTTCTGCCATCCTGGTTTATGGCGTTCTATAAGTTCTTGACATATGTTTTCAATCCGGAGTCCCTTGGAAGTCAGCAATACAATCAGATGATAGAACATGTCAGATGCCTCATAGAGCAGTCGGTCGTTAGTACCATTGACAGCTTCGATGACGGTTTCAAGGGCTTCTTCTCCAACTTTCTGCGCCATCCTGTTTATGCCGTCCTTGAAAAGTGATGTCGTATATGACCCTTCCGGCATCTCTTTGAAACGTGTCTCAATGAAATTCTGTAGCTCGGACAAGAACAAAAGGGGATTGTATTCATTTTTCTCACCCCAGCAGGTATCTGTGCCTTTGTGACATGTCGGTCCTTCCGGATGAACTTGTATTAACAGAGTATCATTGTCACAATCTGCCTTGATATTTACGAGGTGCAGCCAGTGTCCGCTTTCTTCACCTTTGGTCCATAGGCAGTGTCGCGTGCGACTGTAGAAAGTGACCTTTTTTGTTTCAAGTGTCTTTTTATATGCTTCTTCATTCATGAAACCGAGCATAAGGACATTCTTTGTTTCCGCATCCTGTATAATGGCGGGTACAAGTCCGTTCATCTTGTTAAAATCGATATCCATTGCTTATATTCTTACGTTGATACCTTCTGTTCTTAAGTATTGCTTTAATTCTTTTATACTGATTTCGTTGTAGTGAAATACACTGGCGGCCAAAGCGGCATCGCTTTTACCTTTAGTGAATGTTTCCTTGAAGTCTGCCATGCATCCAGCACCTCCTGATGCAATGATGGGAATTGGCAGGCTTGTTGACATGAGTGCCAATGCGTCATTAGCAAACCCATGTTTTACTCCGTCATGGTCCATGCTGGTAAATAGAATTTCTCCAGCACCTCTGTCGGCAACTTCCGAAGCCCAGTCAAAGAGTTTTTTATCGGTCTTGACTCTTCCTCCGTTAAGGTAGCAGTACCAGTTTCCGTCTTCTTCTAATTTTGCATCTATGGCAACAATGCAGACTTGAGATCCAAAATGGCGTGCAACCATGTCTATGAGTTCGGGAGTCCTGATGGCTGCAGAGTTGATGCTGACTTTGTCTGCACCGGCATTGAGCATGGTGTCAATGTCCTTCAGCTCGTTGATGCCGCCTCCGACGGTAAAGGGAATGGAGATTCTCTCCGCAACCCGTCTGACAACATCGGTAAAAGTCTTACGCCCTTCGTGGCTGGCTGTGATGTCCAGGAAAACCAGTTCGTCAGCGTTCTCGTCGCTGTATTTTTGCCCGAGTTCAACAGGATCGCCGGCTTGACGTAAATGGACGAAATTAGTTCCTTTTACGGTCTGTCCGTTTTTTACATCCAGACAAGGTATTATTCTTTTGGCGAGGCTCATGTCGGTTGTTGGTGCTTGTGGGTTAGAAAAATCTTGGCGACTTCTTTTAAGTCAATGGTATTCTCGTAGATGGCCTTCCCGAAGACAACATAGGGGATGCCTGCATCATTTAAGTCTGTCAGGTCTGACATGTTGCTTACCCCTCCGCTGGCTATAAGGCTGCACTGTGGGAATAGTTTCATTATCTGTTTGTATAGTTTGACGGATGTTCCGGCAAGCATACCGTCTTTGCTGATATCTGTGCATAATATGTATTTGACACCTTGGTTGATGTAGGATGCAATAAAGTCAAATAGTCTGATAGCACAGTTCTCTTTCCAGCCGTTGATGCTGATATATCCATTCCTGGTGTCAGCTCCGATGATAATGCGCTCAGTTCCATATTGCTCTATCCATTGACTTACAGTGTCGGGGGCTGTTGCTGCCAAACTGCCGATTGTTGCCATTTCAGCTCCGCTGTCAAATACTTTTGTCATGTCATCAGGGCTTTTTATGCCTCCGCCGAAGTCAATGCGCAATTTTGTGGCATGAGCTATTTCCTGCAGGCTCTTGATGTTGACGACATGTTGTGACTTGGCCCCATCCAGGTCAACGAGGTGTAGTCTGTTGAATCCCAAATCTTCAAACCTTTTAGCCATGTCAACAGGTGAGTCGCTGTAAATCTGTTGGGATTTATAGTCACCTTGGGAAAGTCTTACACATTTCCCTTCTATAATATCTATGGCAGGTATCGGTGTAAGCATTATGTTCTGACAATATTCAGGAAGTTTTGTAGAATTTGTTCCCCGATGCGTCCGCTTTTTTCGGGATGAAACTGGGTAGCGTAGAAATTATCTTTGCGGATAGCGGCACTGAACGGGTGGATGTAGTTGTTCTGAGCGATGGTATACTCTGTCACAGGTACATAGTAACTGTGTATGAAGTATACAAAACTATTTTCCTGCAGGCCCTTGAAGAGTGCCGAGTCTAATTCGGTTAGGGTATCCCAGCCCATGTGAGGGATTTTGAGACTTTGCTCCGTTGAAACAAATCGTTTGACGGTTGTGTTGAATATCCCCAGGCAATCTGTTTCACCTTCTTCACTGTGGGCACACATTAACTGCATACCGATACATATGCCAAGAACTGGTTGTTTCAATCCTTTAATGACTTGATCCAGTTGATGTGCGCGCAGGTATTCCATTGTTTTTTGAGCTTCCCCCTGTCCGGGAAAGATGACGCAGTCTGCATGCTCAATTTCATTCTTCTCATCCGTGACAAGGGGCTCAATCCCCAGGCGGTTTAAGGCATGGATGACAGAATAGATATTGCCGGCATTATATTTTACGACTGCGACTTTCATGGATAGAATCAGTATGCTCTTGCTATCAGTGCCTTGAACTTGGCAGGTTTCCCGCTGACCATGTCTGTACCCGGATTCTCCTGGCTGACATTGAAAGGTATGCACCTGATGGTGGCCTGAGTGTCTTCCTTGATTTTTGCTTCAGTTTCGGCAGTGCCGTCCCATGGGCATAGGAAGAAGCCTCCATCGGCAATCTTGGTCTTGAATTCGTTGTAATCTGTGCATTCGTAGATATGTGCATCCCTGTAGGCTTTGGCTTTGACATAGCAGTTTTTCTGAATGTCATCCAGCAACCCTGTCACAACCTCAACAATGCCGTCAAGAGGCAGAGTCTCTTTTTCTAATGTATCGCGGCGCATAATTTCAACAGTGCCATTCTCAATGTCCCTGGCTCCCATTACAATTCTTACGGGAACACCTTTCAGTTCGTAGTCTGCAAACTTGAATCCGGGACGGCGCTTGTCGTCATCATCCAGTTTGACGGTAATGCCTGCATTCTTCAGGCCGCTGATGATAGGAGCGACTTTTTCCTTGATAGCTTGCAGCTCCTCCAGAGTCTTGTAGATGGGGACAATGACAACTTGTATCGGGGCTAATTTCGGCGGGAGCACCAATCCGTTGTCGTCTGAGTGAGTCATAATCAAGGCTCCCATCAGGCGGGTGGATACTCCCCATGATGTCGCCCAGGCATATTGCAGTTCGTTGTTCTGGTCGATAAACTGAACATCAAAGGCCTTTCCAAAATTCTGTCCGAGGAAATGGCTTGTGCCGCTCTGTAGAGCCTTGCCGTCCTGCATCATGGCTTCAATAGTATATGTATCCAGTGCACCGGCAAAACGTTCTGTCTCGCTCTTGACACCTTGGATAACCGGAATGGCCATGAAGTTTTCAACAAAGTCAGCATAAACTTTGAGCATCAGTTTGGCACGTTCTTCAGCTTCTTCTCTTGTAGCATGGGCAGTATGTCCTTCCTGCCACAGGAATTCAGAAGTGCGCAGAAATAGTCTGGTACGCATTTCCCAGCGCATGACATTGCACCACTGGTTGCATAATACGGGCAGGTCTCTGTAAGAGTGTATCCAGTTCTTATATGTATTCCATATAATGGTTTCGCTTGTTGGGCGGATTACATATTCTTCTTCCAGTCGTGCTTCCGGGTCTACTACAATGCCGTTGGTTTCTTCATCAACCTTCAGGCGGTAGTGGGTGACAACGGCACATTCTTTTGCAAATCCTTCGACATGTTCGGCTTCCCGTCCGAAGAAATTCTTGGGTATGAGTAGGGGGAAATATGCATTCTGAACACCGGTTTCCTTGAATTTTGCATCCAGTTCACGCTGTATCTTTTCCCAAATGGAGTATCCGTAGGGTTTAATGGTCATGCAGCCTCTTACTTCTGCCTGTTCTGCGAGGTCGGCTTTGCTGACCAGTTCATTATACCATTTTGAATAATTCTCACTTCTTTTTGTAAGATTTTTCAGTTCCTTTGCCATATATGTAGTTATTTCTGCAAAAATACGAAAAAACTCGTTTTCGGGTCTTTTTTTTGTTTCATAAATCTCCATAATTAGATTTAAATTTCTACTTTTGCACAAATGATGATTAAATTTGTGAAAAATGAAAGTTAAAAAATTGATTGTTTTTGCCATGTGCGGATTAGTTTTGATATTTAGTGCATGTGGGAGTATGAACAATACCACTAAAGGTGGTTTGATTGGTGCCGGTGGTGGTGCCTTGTTGGGTGGTATCATAGGTAAGGTTGCCGGAAACACTGCTGTAGGTGCAGCGATAGGTACTGCTGTCGGAACAGGCGCAGGTGTGCTGATCGGTAAGAAAATGGATAAGGCCAAGGCTGCTGCTGCCGCCGCTGTGCAGGATGCAACAGTTGAAGAGGTTACTGATAATAATGGACTGTCAGCTGTTAAGGTTACTTTTGATTCCGGCATTCTGTTTAAGACTAACAAGTCTGACCTGAGCACAGAGGCCAAGAATTCACTGGTTAAGTTTGCTGGTGTGTTGAAGCAGTATCCTGACATTGATGTTGCCATTTACGGTCATACCGACAATACAGGTACTGACGCCATCAACTTGCCGCTTTCACTGGCGAGAGCCAAGAGCGTATCCTCCTATCTGGAGTCATGTGGTGTTTCCAATACCAAGTTCAAGGCTGTAGAAGGGCAGGGTGCCACTCAGCCTGTGGCTACCAATGATACCAAGGAAGGCCGCGCACAGAATCGCCGTGTAGAGGTTTATATGTATGCCAGTGCCGACATGATTAAGGCTGCCGAGGCAGGAACGTTGAATTAAAGCGATTGTAATATCTGCTAGAAATTAAAGAGTCCAATTGGTCACCTTGTTAAGACTGATTGGGCTTTTTTGCTTTTAAGGAATATAGATAGTGCTACGTATCCTTCGCAAGACGCTTAAATGGTTGTTGATTCTCTTCATTGGGTCAACCGTCCTGGCTGTCGTTGTTTACCGTTTTGCTCCGGTTCCCCTGACACCGCTCATGCTGATCAGGCTCTGCCAGCAGGTTACAAGGGGGGAGACTGTCCGTCTGCACCATCATTGGGTGCCTATAACCAAGATGTCACGCTATATGCCTGTTGCTGTCATGGCGTCTGAAGATCAGCGCTTCCTTTCTCACCATGGTTTTGATTTTAAGGAAATAAAGAATGCTGTCGGCGACCAGCTTGAGGGAAAGCGGCGCCGTGGGGGCAGCACTATTTCCCAGCAAACGGCCAAGAATGTCTTTCTTTGGCCTGAGTCTTCATGGACACGCAAGGGCTTTGAGGTCTATTTCACACTCCTCATAGAACTTTGTTGGTCAAAGCAGCGTATTATGGAAGTATATCTCAATTCCATAGAGATGGGGCATGGGATATATGGTGTTGAGGCTGTTGCGGGCGATCATTTTAATACAGATGCCTCTCAGCTTACCCGCAGCCAGTGTGCTCTCATTGCTGCCACCTTGCCCAATCCTTTGAAATACAATTCGGCTCATCCGTCGCCCTATATGCTCAAACGCCAGGCGGCCATACAGGGGCAGATGAAACATATTAAGTTGTTTCCGCTGAGTACAGACAATTAATTTTTTTATTTAATAATAATTTTATTTACAGATTGTTTATGAAGTTATATTCAATAATTGCATTATTCTTTTTTGCATCTGTTTCGTGGGCTGTTGCTGCCTCTAAGGTCAGCGATAAGGTATATAGTCCCGGAAAGAATAAAATTTACCATAAAGGTTGGATTGATTTCAACAAGAATGGTAAAATGGATACCTATGAGAATCCTCAGGCCAGTATTGATGCCCGTGTGGAGGATTTGCTCAGTCAGATGACGCTTGATGAGAAGACCTGCCAGCTGGTGACTCTCTATGGTTACGGTCGTGTCCTCAAGGACAGTGTTCCCACTCCTGAATGGAAGAACCGTCTGTGGAAGGACGGCATGGGCGCCATTGACGAGATGTACAACGGTTTTGAGAAACCCGACAAGAAGTCTAAGACTCGCGGCTGCAGCCTGGACTGGCCGGCTTCCAAGCATACCCGCGCCATCAATGACCTTCAGAAGTGGTTTATTGAGGAAACCCGTCTGGGAATACCT
>CACYCZ010000106.1 GCA_902773055.1 uncultured Bacteroidales bacterium | reverse complement strand
CCCGCCTCTTTAGCTCAGTTGGCCAGAGCACGTGATTTGTAATCTCGGGGTCGTTGGTTCGAATCCGACAAGAGGCTCAAAAAAAGAGAGTTTTTATTAAAACTCTCTTTTTTGTTTAAATATATCACTAAGAATGGCACAAGATTGCATAGCTATCACGCATGAGAGATTCCCAGCACAATTATATATCACAACATCAATTACCAATAATTTGATATCTCACGAAGACAACTATTGACTATTCTGGTCTCACGAATAATTCTGCAAAAAGGAGAAATCATAGAAGACTCCCCTATGGAAGAAAACCATTACATAACAACGGAAAAGAATCTCTGCGAAATAGGATAATTGTACTTCTTTGCATAACATCGGTAATGACAAACAGGACAACAACAGAGTCGCCCTTCAAAATAGTCAAAGATAGATAGTCTGGGAGCTGCAACTAATCATCAGTATCAGATGCCTATTTGAATTTAGGATGAAACAGAGCAGGATAATCTTGACGAAAATTACAGAACTTTATAACTTCAACATATCTAATATAGAGTCTCCAAATAAGCGTTGAATATTTTATTCAACGCTTATTTTTATAATTTAACTGAACGGGATCACAATTTGGTTGAATACTCAGGTAACCTCTATTTAAATGAATAGATATCCAATTATCCAAATGAAACTATTCCCAATTTTAACATAACAAAAAAAGCATTGACTATCTCGCGACATTCAATGCTCTAACTAACCTTAAATCTAATACCATGAAAACATTGCAAAAGTATAAAAAAAATATTTGATTCCAAACTTTTTGGTATTTTTTTTCATTTTTTTTTTGCATATCATCATAAAAAATCTCTAAAATCACTCCACATAAAGAATAAATCCTTTCAAATACTCACCTTCAGGATGATAAATACTTATTGGATGATCAGCAGGCTGATGTAACTGATATAAAATTTTCACAAAACGGTTGGCGCGAGCTGCAGCCGTAAAAATAGCCGTTCTAAACTGTTCCGGCGTAACAGCCTGAGAACAACTGAAAGTAAATATAATTCCACCCTTTTTAATTTTACTCATGGCTGCGACATTAAGTCTCACATATCCTTTCAAGGCATTATGTAAAGCCTCTCGGTGCTTTGCAAAAGCTGGAGGGTCCAAAATAATAATATCATAATCCTCCGTCATATCAGAAAGAAACCTGAAAGCGTCACAAGCAAATGCCTTATGCCGCAATGTATCTTCAAAATTCAAGGCAATATTTGCATTCGTTGTTTCTATAGCCCTTGCTGAACTGTCAACAGAATGCACCAAAGTTGCGCCACCACGCATTGCATAAACAGAGAAGCCGCCGGTATAGCAAAACATATTTAAGACTTTCTTACCACACGAAAACTTCTCCAATAAGCATCTGTTTTCACGTTGATCGATAAAAAAACCTGTCTTCTGCCCCTTCAGCCAATCTATATGGAACTTCAAACCATTTTCCACTGCAATGTTATTCTTTTCTTTACCATACAGATAACCTGATTCATCATTCAGATTGGCCTTAAACGGCAATGTCTGATCACTTTTATAATAAATACAATCCAACTGCTCCGGCATAAGTTGCAATAACATTTCGGCTACCTTCATGCGCCACAAATGCATTCCTACACTATGGGCTTGGATTACAGCAGTCCTATCGTATATATCTATAATCAATGCTGGTAAACCATCACCTTCCCCATGAACTAAACGGTATATAGAATTCTCTTCTCTTAACAAGTTCATATTTCTCCGTAATTGGATAGCACATCCCAGCCGTTCTTTTAGAAATGAAAGGTCTAACTCAACATCATCAAAAGACAATATTCTGACTGCTATTGACCCTATTTGGAAATGACCGACAGCTAAGAAGTTGCCTTCAGAATCCAGGACACGTACAATCTCTCCTTCAGCTATATCCTGATCCTGCCGTTCAATCGCACCCGAAAATATCCATGGATGACGACGCTTGACACTTGCATCTTTTCCTTTCTTCAAATATACCGTCTTATACATAATTTATCTTTTTTTCTTTCTGTAATATATCTGCTATAAATCTATCAATCAACAAACTAGTTGATATTTTCTCTTTAATTACATAGTCATGACTACGCTTCAATTCCTGAAATTTATTATACAAATTCAGACATGCCCATGCATCAGTCGCTGCATATTTTTTTTGAGCATCAGTGAGTACATCTACTTCCCAATTGGAAAGACGCTGTGACTTTGAGATGAAACGATGAAACACATTCGCATATATTTTTTGCAGACTTTGGTCCATTATTCCTAACTCTCTCGCCATTCTTTGCAGGTCAATCCATTTTCCCATTTGGAAATCACCACGCATACGCAATGCCCTGATATCATCATGAAAAGAAAGTCCTACTTTCATATGGGCATCTGAACTCAATAAGTCTATCAGTGCTGGAGGAAGCCCTATGTAGTTTAATCTGAACAAGAAACATATATTCTCAGTCGCGATCTGAAGCAAAGCGACTTTCTTCGGAGAGGTATTTTTTCGGAAAACTGGTTTTGTTTCAGTATCAAGTCCCAAAAATTTCTGCTTATTCAAGAATTCAACAGCTTTTTCTGCATCCCGCAAGGTATCCACTACCTCTATACGGCCCTCAAATGTCTCACGTGAGAAGTCTGATATTCTGTGTTTATCTATCTGTGATTCCAGTATAACCATTTTCTACGAACAAATTAAGCAATCTAATATTGCCCTTCTTCATCATGTGACATACACAGCAATTCATGTACGGCACGCATCGCACTCAAGAGTCTGCCGCCCCAGTATTCCGTAAACGATCCTACAACTCTTGACAATGCGCGAAACATGACATCTTCTACCTCTGTCTGATATAAACAGACAAAATCGCCGAGAACCTGATACACATCAGCCAGGTCCTCAGAAATTGTCCTCAAAATAGGCTTGTCGCTATATTTCATATCTTCAACAAAGGTATCAAGATAGTCATCATTTGTTCCCAGTAAAACAGCTATTTGAGAACGAACATGGTTATATTGCTCCTCCGTTACGTAAGTTTCAAGTTCATCGTCATCAGCAGGCAGAACCGGCAAAGAAAGCACCTTCTGGTATATTGCTCCTAACAATTTCAGCACAGACCTATATAGTTCTGCCTCATTTTCCACATCAGGATGCTCCATGAAAGCGCAATACTTTGATGCCAATGTCACAAACTCTATAATATCGGCAGAAAAAACTGTACCCATATTTCTGTGTGTCACCATATCTATTAGAATATTTAAATACAAATTTACAAAATACAAAGCACACTATACATCCATAAGCGGCAAAAAGTCCCTTCACGACATATTTGATATATTCTTTCTGTGCTGCGGGACGGGAGGGGCTGGAAAAATCCGCCGGCAGGCCAGAGCGGCGCAAGATGGCGCGGCCCCGACGCCGCACGCGACGGGAGGATAGGACAACAGAAAAAGAGGGGTCCCCCGGCATCTGGTGCCGGGGGACCCGCTGACTATACCAAAAAAAAGGCGGCGACCTACT
>CACYCZ010000105.1 GCA_902773055.1 uncultured Bacteroidales bacterium | reverse complement strand
TTCATACTTTATTTTTTTTCTTTATCCTATGACACTCCAGACAGGACGGTTAATATTATTTTCCATACAGCAACACAGGCGTCCGTTCTCTCTCAAACTCGAAAACGATGCTGTTATAAATATTGTAATGCCTCTGTTTCCAGCTATATAGCTGATAAATTAATTTGTTTTCGCAAAGATAATTTTTTTTATTTATTCAACCAAATGTACAAACATTTTTTTAAAAACTATTGATAAACCATGTTGTCAGAAAGGATTTCTCCGCACCCCTTTGGGAAAGATGGTTTTGTCTCCTTGCAGGAGTTTTCCTGCGGCCTGAATGTTTATATTCAGCGATGCTGAACATATGTTTCCCGTCGCTGAACGTATATTTCGCATCGGTGAACGTACGTTCCGCGTCGCTGAACATAAAATAACCCGGGGCTGCGCATCTCTTCTAAGGCTGTAGGCACAAGGCTGCATGCCTGTAAAATGGTTTTTACAGGCATGCAGCTATTTTTTGAGTGAGGTTATGGTATTGAAATAAAAAAGTGGTAACAGTAATAAAGTATAGGTATCTGAAAGATTGCAGGACAGGTTGATTGGTGTAACTTGTCTTATGGCTGCAATTCAGGAAACAGTTTTTTGAAGGCTTGTGGTATGGGCGTTTCAAAGTTCATTTCCTTGTGTGTGACAGGATGGGTAAATGCCAGTCGGTAGGCATGCAGTCCGAGGCGCCCTATGGGGTTGTCGCAACCATATTTTGCATCCCCGATGACCGGACAGCCGATGTCTTGCAGGTGGACACGGATTTGGTTCTTGCGGCCGGTTTCCAGTTTGACATCAAGCAAGGCATGTCTTGGGGTGGTGTGTACAATGGCATAGTGGGTGACGGCCAATTTGCCGCCGTTGTCGGTGGGAGCGCTGTGGACATAGCCTTTGGCATCATCGTAGAGCCAACTCCTGATGGTACCGTTTCCTTGCCGGGGAATGCCGCGGGTAACGGCGTAGTATCGGCGGTCCCTGATGATGTCGTGCCAGTTCTCGGTAAAGGCTTCCTGCACTTGCCGGCTTTTGGCAAAGAGCATCAGGCCGGAAGTGTCCTTGTCCAGACGATGCACGATATGGGCTGTGCGGCGTTCACCTTTGCGTTCCAGATATTCGTCCAGCAGCGTTTTCATGCAGAAGCCGTGGTGACCGGTAGGTACACTGAGTACACCGGTTTTCTTGTTGACCACGATAAGCCATTGATCCTCATACTCAATGGTGGCAAAATGAAGCATGTTGCGGTCTGCCCTGTTGGGGACAGAGGGGGCGTGGCGGATAATTTCCACATGGTTTTCTTCCGTTACGGGAAAGTCATGGCGTGTACGTACCGTGCCGTCAACACTGACAGCACCCTTTGTCAGAAGGGTCTTGAGCTTGTTGCGGCTAAGGCTCTTGTAGTTTTCCAGCAAATATTCCAGCAATTGCATGGGTCAGATGGAAGGTTGAAAAGTTTTCTTTCTGTAAATGAAGTTGGTGCCGAGGTATTTTTCTCTTACGATGGGGTTGGATGCAAGTTCCTCGGGAGCGCCTTTGAACAATATCCTGCCTTCAAACAGGAGGTATGCCCGGTCTACGATGCCGAGAGTTTCCTGCACGTTATGGTCGGTAATGAGGATGCCTATTCCCAGTTCCTTCAGTTTCAGCACGATGTTCTGGATATCCTGCACGGCGATAGGGTCTACGCCGGCAAACGGCTCGTCAAGCATGATAAACTTGGGCTCTATGGCGAGGCAGCGGGCTATCTCGGTGCGCCGACGCTCACCTCCCGACAGTCGGTCACCCAGATTCTTCCTGACCTTCTGCAGACGGAATTCGCTGATGAGCTGTTCCAGTTTTTCGCGCTGGTACTCGCGTGGTTTGTCGGTCATTTCCAGAATGGATGCGATGTTGTCTTCCACGCTCATTTTCCTGAACACCGAGGCTTCCTGAGCAAGATAGGCAATGCCGGCCTTGGCGCGTTTGTACACAGGGTAGGAGGTGATGTCCTCGTCGCCGAGAAATATATTTCCGCCGTTGCTTTCCACAAGTCCGGTAGTCATGTAGAACGAGGTGGTCTTGCCTGCACCGTTGGGACCGAGTAGGCCGACGATCTCGCCCTGACAGACGTTGAAGCTGACGTCGTTTACTACGGTGCGCTTTCCGTATCTCTTGACCAGATGCTCCGTGCGGAGCACTGTGCCGGCGGCTTCCTGCGCAATGGCTGCCCCAGAGGCCTGCTCGCCGGCCGTTATGGTGTTGATGTCTTGGTTCATGCCTTTTTTGCTTGTTTGTGCAAATTTACATAATTTGAGCCGAATACAGTCTGGCTATCCCTATGTAATAGTTGAAGTTGTGGATAAAAAATAAAAAAACAGCACCCCAAAAGGAACGGTTTCCCCTTGGGTGCTGTTTCAGGGTGTCAATACAGTGTGTCATATGCCTGCCCTGTGCTGGCGGCATCATAGCCCTTTCGTAATGTTACAGAAGGAAGTGAGGAAGCCTGCGGCAATCTTATCCTCGCCATACCATCTGGGCAGAAGCCTGATGGGTTGCCAAAATCTCTACCTCGGAAATCTGGACATGCTCCGGCGCAGAAGCGACAAAGAAAGCCACTTCGGCGATGTCAGTGCCGGTCAGGGGTTTGACTTGCCGGTATACCTGCTTGGCTCTTTCCTTGTCGCCGTGGTATCTGACGACCGAGAAATTGGTCTCAACCAGTCCGGGCTTGAGATTGGTGACCCTGACGGGGGTATCATAGAGGTCCATTCGCAGTCCGTCGCTCAGCGCCTTGACGGCAGCCTTGGTGGCGCAGTATACACTGCCGCCGGGATAGGCTTTCTCGCCTGCAATGGAACCGATGTTGATGACGTGCCCCCTGTTGCGTGCTATCATGCCGGGCACAATGAGCTGGGTCATTTTCAACAGCGCCTTGATGTTGGTGTCAATCATGGTTTCGTAGTCCGCCATGCAGCCTTCATGCTCCTTGTCGACACCCAGGGCCAGACCGGCGTTGTTGACCAGGACGTCAATATCCCGGAATTCCTGGGGCAGATTATTGACGGCCTCTTCGGCGGCTTTGAAATTGCGCACGTCAAAGGGAATCAGGAAAACCTCGGCGCCGCAGGACGCCTCTAATTCCTGCTTGAGAGATTGGAGCCTGTCGGCATTGCGGGCATTGAGGATGAGCCTGCAGCCGTTCTCGGCAAATTTGCGGGCAATGGCTTCGCCGATGCCGGACGAAGCTCCCGTGATAAGTATTGTCTTGCTGTCCATAGTGTGTATAATGTATTTCGGATTATTCAAACAGATTAAACGGTATGTGCAGTGAGCAGGCTATTCCTCAATGCGGCGACTGAGATAGAAGGCCTTGGTCCTGGTGAAATAAAGCACTACACCGCTGGCATTGACAAGGGCTACAATCCAGAAAGCCGCCGCATATCCCCAGAATTCAGCGGCAACGCCTCCGACAAGGATCCCGAGGCCGAATCCGCAGTCCCAACCGGTCAGGATGGATGAGTTGGCTGTGCCGCGCTCATCGTGGCGGGCAACCTTGTTGAACATATTGAGGAAGGCAGGATAGAGATGGCCGTTTCCTAAACCTATCAGTATGGCTGAAAGATAGTAGCCGACAGGGTGGGTCCACAGAACAAACATGACATATCCTACCAGGGATATCAGCATGCCTTCGCTGGCATTATGGGTGATGTGACCCAGGCGCAAGGCTTTCCCGCCTTGGAGTCTTGAGACAAACAGTCCTGCAGAGAGCAGCATGAAGTAAGTGCCTGTGCCGCTGACGATATGCAGTTCCTGCTGACTGTAGATAGCCAGGAAATTGCTGATGGTTCCGAAGCCGAAACCAAAAAGTCCTATGTTGATGGCCATGAGCCATGCCCGGGTCAGGAAGAAACGGTCAAGCGACAGCTTCTTCTTGTTGGACATGCTCTTGCGGTAAGGCAGTTTCAGCGTACTGAGAATGATGACTCCGATGGCTGCAACTCCCAGGGCAATCCAGAAGATGTAACCGAAATCATGGAGGAAGCGGTAGATGTAGACTCCGACGGAGGGGGCAATGGCCATGCCAAGGTTGTTGCTGAGACCATAATAGCCCAATCCCTCGTTGCGCCTTGAGGACGGCAGGACATCAATGGCCGCGGTGGTGTTGGCGACGGTGAAAGCACCGAAGGGGGCACCATGGAGTGTTCTGACAATGGCGAACATCAGCAAAGTGCCTGCGGCAATATAGCCTGCAAAACAGAGAAAGAAAAGAAAAATGCAGCACATCAGGAAACGCTTCCGGTTAAAAGTATCGACCACATAGCCGCTGAACGGGCGTATTACCAAGGCTGCCAAGGTGTAGCCCGAAAGGAGGATGCCTATGGTATCCTTGCTGGCACCAAACCGCTCGCTGAGATAGATGGGGAGGAGAGGTGACAAAAGGTAGAATGCAAAATACAAGGTAAAATTAGC
>CACYCZ010000104.1 GCA_902773055.1 uncultured Bacteroidales bacterium | reverse complement strand
TTGAACCATGATAGAGTTTCATAGGTTTCCGCCCCTCCTTTGGCAGTATTCCCGCAAGGTCTGGATGTTCTCTTCAACCGACAGCGTATGCATCACATTATAATGCTTGTTGCAAAGTGCCAAAGCCCCATACTGATTGAGGTATCGGTAAGCCATCGCCTCTGACACCTTACTGTGAGCAGCGAACTCAGCCACCAACAACACAAGATACTCTATTCTGTCCATTACCTGCTTTGACATAAGCAAATCACTTCTTTTTACTCCGCTCAGATGCCATGTAGCATCCGCACTGGTGTAACTTTGTTTGTAAAGTTACACATTTATTTTGAATACACCAAGTTTTTACTGTTATAAGGCATTATTTTTAGCGATTTTTACGAAATTACACCTTGGTCATTCACATTGAGATGACATTTTTGCCAAGATCCATTGAATTATTAACCTCCATTGAATTCCAGACACTTAGAGGGTCTGAGATACAACGGCGGTAAAACTGACCACATTTTGATGCTTTTCTTCTCTCTTTTGACTGACAAAAAGCTTCGTCTTTGCTCACCAAAGTTGCCAAAAGCACAAAATGGCTAAAAATTACCTGTTAAATAATCTTAACTAAATGTTAAATCTTGTCTGGTTTTTATGATAGAAAAACTGCTTGTGTTGACACAAAAATCATCAAATCGCAAATTGCACTTTTTTGTACCTTTCAACTTTGGATTATCTCTCTTTCCATCTGCGTTACAGATACTTATAAAGGTATAAAATACTTCAATATGAATTCTTCACCATCAAGTGACGAAAGGCACGACAGCAGACAGACACTATGGCCTCAACAGTCTGCCGGCACGGCGACAGCATCTATGTTTACCGACGGTGAACGTATATTCACCGATGCGGAACATATATTCACCGACGCTGAACATACATTCAACAACGGTAAACATAAATACGGACATGCATCCCCCAAGGACTGCAACGCCGCAGCAGCGACTTTACGTCACAGGGAAACCGGGATTTTGAAAAGTGGAATCTGCAAATACCCAAGATGCCTACGCAACAAAGGCGACAAATCGTTATCTCTGTACCCGCTTTTCAATGAATAAAAACAAAAATTATGTTTCTTTAACCTGCAGATATTCCGAACAACACTAAATTTACAATTGAAAACAACGTCATCAAATATATTTATGCACGATATCTGTTGCATCGGCCATATCACCCACGACCATATCATAACGCCCCACAGCGACATCCATCTCCCCGGGGGTACCAGCTATTACTTCTCGTGCGGCATCCAGGCCCTGAATCCCGGCCGGCACGGCATCAGCTACCGACTCGTCACCAGCATTGCTGACACGGATGCCGACGTCATCGCCCGGCTAAGGCGGACTGGTATCGAGACCACGGTCATCCCGAGCAGGGAAACGCTGTACTTTGAAAACATCTACGACAACGATGTCAACAACCGCCGGCAGCGCGTTCTGGCCACAGCCGACCCCTTCAGCCTCAAAGACCTGCAAGATATAGAAGCACGCTACATCGTCCTGGGGTCCCTGCTTGCCGAAGACTTCAACCTGGAGATTCTCAGGTATCTGCACAGCAGAAGCATCCTCACGATAGATGCGCAGGGATTCCTGCGCTCCATAAGGGATTACAGAGTATATGCCACCGATTGGGAATGGAAGATGGAAGCACTGAAATACACAGACATACTCAAAATCAACGAATACGAAGTAGAAATGCTGACAGGCGAAACAGATTATCACAAAGCCTGCCTGCTGCTTGCCCGATGGGGCGTAAAGGAAGTCCTGCTGACACTGGGAGAAAACGGCAGCATCCTGCTTCACGAGGGAACCTTCTACGAATTGCCGGCCCTGCATCCCCACGAACTCGTTGACACTACCGGCTGCGGAGACACCTATGTAATGGGCTATATCTTCCAAAGGGCATCAGGAGCCGATGTACTTCGGGCCGGACAGTTTGCCACAGCTGTGAGCTGCGCCAAACTCGAACACCACGGTCCGTTCAACGAGACCTACGAAGAAGCCACAGCGCGTATGCTGCAACAACAATAAACCCGGCCAGCGGCAGCACAAAGGGTATTACCAGCGACGTCGTGTCGGCTATCACACCCATCAACAGAAACGCACACCCGCCGACGGGAGTCATCATGAGAAGACTGCCGGCGCCTTTTGCCTCGGCCGCCGACAAGCCACTCAGCGAGAGGCTGTAGATGGTGGGAAACATGACAGCCTCAAAAGCATAGTTCAGCATGAGGGCAGCCAGACTGACGTTCCTGACATTGCAGAACACAGCCAGCATACAGCATACGCAGCCACCTGCACATATCAGCAAGACCCTGCCGGCAGAGATATAGCGCATTATCCAGCTGCCGCCAAAGCGTGCGGCCATAAACAGCACCAGAGCCAAAGACAAGACATTGCTCGCACCCACGCCGGTCAGCCAGCCTGAGCCGACTGTGAAATTGACAAAATAGCTGTTTATGCTGATCTCGCTCACCTCGTATGCCAGCAAGGCACCCAATCCATACAACAAGCTCCTTTTCTGCAACAGCGAACCAAGAGAATATCCTGACGGCACCTGAGGAGACCGCCCTATGGCCACAGAAGCATTTTCAGGCAACCTGACAAATGAAAAGACTATTGCAACAAGAATAACGAAAACACCCATGATAACATACGGAATGCTGACATCAGCATCCTGACGGCCAAACAGGAAGCGGCCGACGACAAGAGGAGCCAAGACGCAACCTAATCCATTGAACGACTGGGCCAGATTAAGCCGGCTGGAACCCGTCGGGGGCGGGCCGAGAAGAGTAATATAGGGATTAGCCGACACCTCCAGGAATGTCAGCCCGCATCCGATAACGAACAATGCCGTCAGGAATGTCGGAAAAGCGGCTGAGCGCATACCGGGGACAAACAGGAACGCACCTGCCGCATACAACAGCAAACCGACAATCACACCACGACGGTAACCATATCGGGCAATAAACCAGCCGGCAGGCAACGCCGTCAGGAAATAGCCCAAATAGGTAGTGACCTGAATCAATGAACTTTGAGCGACAGAGATTTGCAGGATATCCTGAAAATGCTTGTTCAGCACATCCAAGACAGCACGCGCAAATCCCCACAAGAAAAACAAGGAGGTAACAAGAACAAACGGCACAACAAAATGACGACCGACCAGAGGGGATTTGTTCTTTTTCAGCATAACGGCACAAATTTAACCAAAACATTGTTTCGGGAAGAAAATAAATAATTAAATTTGCTAACAAAATCACGTTACAATGGCAAACAGGATCGACAGCAAGACCATTGATGAGATATACAACCGAACCGACATTGTAGAAGTGGTGTCCGAATTTGTAACCCTGCGCAAAGCAGGAGTCAACTACAAAGGACTGTGCCCCTTTCACAATGAGAAAACGCCGTCGTTTGTCGTATCACCCAGCAAAGGCATCTGTCACTGTTTCTCATGCGGCAAGGGAGGAACTGCAGTCCACTTCCTTATGGAGCATGAACAAATGACCTATCCCGAAGCCCTGCGTTGGCTGGCCAACAAATACGGCATCAGGATTGAAGAAAAAGAACTTAAGCCCGAGGAACTGGAAGCACGAGGCAGAAGGGAAAGCCTCTTCATCGTAAACCAATGGGCTGACGAATACTTCCAGGACAACCTGTATAACACGGCAGACGGCAAGGCCTACGGGCTGGGCTACCTTCGCGGCAGAGGACTGAGAGACGACATCATAAAAAAGTTCGGACTTGGATACTGCCTCCCACAGAATGACGCCTTAAGCAGTACCGCCATCAAACTGGGATACCAGGAAGAATACCTGATAGAGACAGGCCTGTGTTTCAAACGCGACAACGGGAGCCTGTATGACAAATATAGCGGGCGGGTCATCTTCCCCGTCCACAACCTGAGCGGCAAAGTAGTGGCGTTCGGCGGGCGCACCCTGAGTAATGACAAGAAAGTAGCAAAATACATCAACTCCACTGAGTCGGAAATATACCATAAGAGCAACGAGCTTTATGGTATACACCAGGCCAAAAAAGCCATCACGCAACAAGACAGGTGCTATCTGGTGGAAGGATACATGGACGTCATATCAATGCATCAAAGCGGTATCGAAAATGTCGTTGCATCATCCGGGACATCATTGACAGAAGGACAGATCAGGATGCTGCATCGCTTTACAAGCAATATCACGGTACTGTATGACGGCGACTCGGCCGGCATACATGCCTCGCTCAGAGGAATCAACATGCTGCTCGCTGAAGGCATGAACATAAAAGTCCTGCTCCTGCCTGACGGAGACGACCCCGACAGCTTCGCCCGAAAACACAACGCAGAAGAATACCGGGCATATATTGAATCGTACCAGGAAGACTTCCTCACGTTCAAGACACGTATCCTTCAGGAAGATGCACACGACGACCTGCAGAAACGGTCCCAAGTAGTCAACGACATCATTGAAAGCATTGCCCTGATACCCGATGCCGTTACCCGTTCTGTATATCTGCAAGAAAGCAGCCGGCTGCTGAATATCAAAGAAGAAGTCCTGATCAGGCAGACAGCCAACAAACGGCAACAAAACGAAGATGAACAGATTGCCCAAAGAAAAAGACGCGAAGCAAGGCAAGAAGAATCTGCCGACTCCGATGCCGCAGAGCCAATACCAGAGCAGCAAAGCCCCATATATACGGATAAGTCTGACAATAGCAATTACAAGACAGAATCTGCTATAATGAAACTCATCATCAGATATGGGGAACAGACTATCGTGGAAGTGCCCATCTCGCCGACAGAAAAGGCCGCAGTATCACTGATTGAATATATCCTGGCTGAATTTAAAACCAACGAGCTGCAATTCTCTAACCCCCTGTATCAAAAAATGTGGCTCGATGCAGTTGAACATTACCAAGAAGAAGGTTTCAATGCCGCAACGCATTTCACGACAAACCCTGATATAGAAATCAGCAAGGCCGCAGCATCAATGATGATTGATAATTACCAATTGAGCCAATGGTTCAAGGACAACACAATAAAACCAACTTCACAGAAACTGGTTACCATCGTCCCTCAACTCATACTGAAACTAAAAACACAAATTGTAGACAAGCAACTAAAAGAACTCCGACAGCAGATAAGCATTGCAAATGAAAACTCGGAAGAATACAAAAATCTCCTGACAAGATTTTCCCTGTTAGTTGCAACCAAGAAAAAACTTGCCAAAGAAGGCGGACAGACAAATATATCCCTATAATGTCATAGTCATCATAAAACAGACTTTCAAACCATATCAGGTAAGATACAGTTATTCCCTCCCTATCAAATTCAAAAATTCAGCCCGGGTCTTAGAACTATTGAAGGCACCCGTGAAATCACTGGTTGTAGTAACCGAATTCTGTTTTTCAACTCCCCGCATCTGCATACACATGTGGCGCGCTTCCAATACCACCATAACACCAAGGGGATTCAAAGCTTCTTGAATGCATTCCTTAATCTGAGTTGTCATTCGCTCCTGGACTTGCAGACGTCTGGCAAAAATATCCACAACGCGCGCTATCTTGCTCAAACCCGTAATATAGCCGTTAGGAATATATGCCACGTGGGCTTTTCCATAAAAAGGCAACATATGATGCTCACACATGGAGAAAAAGTCAATATTCTTCACAATAACCATTTGCTTATAATCCTCATTGAATTTGGCAGACTGCAATACAGCTAACGGGTCCATATTGTAGCCACTTGTAAGATATAACATTGACTTCGCCACACGAGACGGCGTCTTCAGGAGGCCTTCCCGATAAGGGTTTTCACCTATCAACTCCAGCTCTTTCCGATACAATTCTGTCAGAGCATCATAATTCTCGCTCTTTTCAAAATCCTGCTCTTGCATAGTTTTCACTCAACAACCTGAATTTTTGACTTAACAATCATCGCACCGTTAAACTGCCCGGACGCCTTGATTTCCGAAAGAAAAGCCTGAGCATCGGCATAGGTCTTAAAATTCCCTACGCAGCAGGTCCAACGAGGAGACACAAAATGAGTATATACCGGTATGTTCAGATAATTTGACTTGAATAAATATCCCACAGAATAAGCCTTCTGTCTTGACTCTCTGGAATTAGAGCCCGAATATAACTGAATACGATAGCCGTTAACAGTAGTACTATTCTTATATATCTTCTTTTTGTACTGATCCGATGAAATATTAGACTTGTCTGTAATCGTCAACACATTCTTGGATATATCCTGCACTGGACTATCTGCAGTTTCTGATACGCTATCCTTTTTCTTGGGAGGAACGTTTTTCTTTTCTGCCGATACCGGTATTTTTGGCTTGGGTAATTGTTTGGGAGGATACTCCGTTCCATTAAGCATTGCCTCCAAGTAGGGTTCCTGATAAAAAATCACACTTCCCTCACCAGGCCTAACTGCCGTTACCTTCTCTGTAAAAGTCTGAGCAATTGAATACAGATTAGCAAACAACAGGATAAACACTATACTTAATACCCTTTTCATGTTCCTAAGATATTGGGAAATGCTTTAATATGAAAAGATAGAGAGAGTTACCCATTCGTGGGGGAACCATCCCTATCTTTCCTATTTAATATTGATTAATTCCAAGCGTCAATAATACCCTTGAAATCGGGAGCCTTCAAAGAAGCACCACCAATGAGGCCGCCGTCGATATCAGGTTTGGCGAACAGTTCGGGAGCATTGCTGGCCTTACAAGAACCACCATAAAGAATAGTAGTTTCATCGGCAACAGCCTGTCCATATACCTCAGCAATAGTAGAACGTATATATGCATGAATTTCTTCTGCCTGCTCTGCTGTCGCTGTCTTGCCTGTACCAATTGCCCATATAGGTTCATAGGCAATAACGATATTCTTAAATTCCTCTGCACTCAGATTATAAACAGAGCCTGCCAATTCAGCCTTTACGACTTCATTCTGCTTGTTAGCCTCACGTTCTTCCAAGGTTTCACCAATACAGAAGATAACCTTCAGACCATTTGCCAAAGCCAATTGCACTTTTTCTTTTAGAATCTCCGGAGTCTCGTTATAGTACTGACGACGCTCAGAGTGCCCCAAAATAACATACTGCGCACCTGTTGATTTAACCATTTCTGCAGAAACCTCACCGGTATAAGCGCCAGAAGCCTTATCTGCGCAATTCTCTGCTCCAAGTTCAATAGCAGAGCCTTTTATTACGTCTGCAACACTCGCTAAATGGATAAACGGAGTGCAAATTACAACACCGCAATTAGGATTTTTAACAACTTCTGTGAGTTCTTTTGCAAGGGCTATACCCTCCTGCAGGTTTTTATTCATTTTCCAGTTACCTGCTACGATTTTCTTTCTCATCTTATTTTTATTTAAGTTGATTTTATAGGATCTTACCAAATTTGTTACAAAGGTAATAAATAATAGTGGAATAACATAGTATAAAATTATTTTCAGAAATTGAAACATTGAAAGGTCCGCATCCTGCTGCAAAGCGGTCATATTGGTATTTTCATTAACAGCCGGCAGGTTATTACTGCTCCATTTTGCCAGAATTGTCCCCTTTTTCAACAACATGAGCCCCGGATTGGAACGTATCATGGTCTTCAGCAACGTTTCATCACAAGTGAAGACTGGATAATCAGCTCCGCTATAATGCTGCCATTCATCTATACTTTTTTTCGATGCAGCCGTCAGTGCAGCAAACATATACCCATGCTGCTGACAATAATCCACAACATTATTTATTTCATCAATATATGCATCTTCAGACTTTTCCATATGGGGAAAAACCAAGAGGAAGAGATATTGCTCTATATTCAGGAGGCTGTGGGTCACATCATTCCCGAGAGTATCTGTCACATAAAAATCTTTGATTAACGGCTCATAGCCCGGCTTGACAAGTTTATTTTCTGAACGGACAAATTCCCATGTACTATCAGGATAGTTATTCAGAGTAAACCTCTGCTGTTTTCCATTTTTACTTAATATGAAATAATTTTCGTATACCGGCAAATCAGCATTAGGAGGAATCTCCATTGCCTGGGAAATATTAACACCTATTTTATACGGCCGAAAATCTATCATCGGAAGATATCGGCTTGACATAATGCCCAGCACGGCAATAAAGCATATTGAATATAATGACACTATCCAATGCATATTTTCCAGTAACAGGCTGTCTGTTTTATGCCAGGAGAACCGATACAGCACCGACAGAACCAACAGGACAATAGCTTTTATAAAAGTTTGGGCATTTGTCAAAACGATCGCGTCACCAAAACAGCCGCAATCGCTGACTGCATCAGACATCCATACATACAATGAAAGCAGAGCAAATGCTACAGCAAGAAAGCAATTGAATAATGATGCGAATCTACGACGAATTCCCAGAAGGATATATACTCCCAAAACAAACTCAACAATGCACAAAAAAATACTTGATATCCATACCAAATTCTCTTTTTGTGCAATTTGATGAAATTGAAAAGCGTTAAGGTATTCTGCAATCTTGTAAGACGTCCCTTTAGGATCTATCGCCTTCAATACTCCCGACAGCAGAAAGATAAAAGACAACGACAGGCGAATCATCCAATGACTCACCTGACTTAATCCACATTTAACGTTACTGCTCTTTTTCAATTTCGAGTTTTATCAAGGCAAAAACAGAATAATTAATCATATCCTGATAGTTGGCTGCTATTCCTTCAGACACCAAAGTCTTACCATGCAACTCTTCTATCTGCTTTGTACGATAAATCTTCATCAAAATCAAATCTGTATATGAACTGACTCTCATATTGCGCCAAGCCTCATCATAATCATGATTTTTTTTCATCATGAGTTCATAAGTCTCCTTAGCATATTTATCATACATCGCCAATGCTGTTTCTTCTGAGATGTCTGCTTCTATCGTAGGTTTGAGTTCCAACTGTATCAAGCCAATAAGACCATAGTTTACAATTCCTATAAACTCAGACACACTACCTTCATTAATCCGAGCTTCTCCTTTTTCATTTATCGAACGTATGCGCTTAGCCTTAATAAAAATCTGGTCAGTCACTGACGGAATTCTTAAAATACGCCAAGCTGCGCCATAATCATGCAACTTCTTTTGGAACAAGTCACGGCATATATCCATAACTTGTTTAAATTCTTGATTGGTATCAACCATTTTTGTTACAATTTTCAAGTTCAAAAAAAATTATTTTGCATCCGCATCCTTAAAAAGGAATACAAACATTATCAAAACAAGTAGCGAATATATTGCAAAAATATACCAACATGTACGCCAGCCTTCCAATTGGGCCGTCTCAGCAGCATGAAATACAAAATGATTTACTACAGCCTGAGCCACCAATGTACCTATCGTTGCGCCCAATCCGTTTGTCATTACCATAAACAAGCCCTGTGCGGAAGAACGTATGCCGCCATCGGTATTCTTGTCCACGAACAACGCACCAGATATATTGAAAAAATCAAATGCAACTCCATATACCACACATGACAGAACAAACATCCATACTCCAGGACCAGGATTACCCGCACCAAACAATCCAAAACGTAATACCCACGCAAACATGGCTATCATCATAACTTTCTTTATTCCCAGCCGTCCTAGGCAGAATGGAATGAGCAGGATACAACACGTTTCACTGATCTGGCTCAATGAAATAAGGATATTGGCATGCTGGACACCGAAAGTTTCGCTGTATTCTGGAATACTTCCGAAGGAGGTTATAAAAGGATTAGCGTAGCCATTAGTTATCTGCAAACTCACACCCAGGAACATCGAAAAGACAAAGAAAACCGCCATCCTGTAGTTCTTAAACAGTTTAAAGGCATCAAGTCCTAAAGCCTGAGCCAAGGTCGCACCTCCATTTTCCTTGTCTTTCACAGGACATGCCGGAAGGGTCTGTGCATATAATGCCAAAATTATACTCAGCACTCCACTAACCACAAATTGGTATGCTGAAACCTGGAACCCGCACAAGTCAACAGCCCACATCGTACATATAAATCCAATAGTGCCAAATACTCGTATTGGCGGAAAATCCTTAATGGTATCCAGGCCATTCTTTGTCAAGGCATTAAACGCAACACTGTTAGACAAGGCAATAGTAGGCATGAAAAATGCCACACTCAAGGCATACAACGAGAACAACACGGCCATGCTCAGTTCCTGGGCACAACCATACACTCCTGCTGCTATCATCAATGCGCCGGCAAGCATATGGCATATTCCCAATAGCCGTTGGGCTGGTATCCAACGGTCTGCCACAATACCCATCAAGGCTGGCATAAATATAGAAACAATCCCCTGGACCGCATAGAACCAACCGATTACTGCTCCAAAGCCAGCATTTGCCAAGAAAGTTCCCATTGATGTCAGATAAGCTCCCCACACTGCAAATTGCAGGAAGTTCATTACGATCAAACGATATTTTATATTCATGATACTTTTTAATATTATTGCGAAAATAATAATAAATTTTCGTATAATACTTTATTTTGTTCTAATTTTGCAAAATAAACCACATCCATGACAAAACGACATATTTTATTTCTGAGCATTTCTGTAACATACGCAGCAATGCTTTTTTCATGTTCCCATGCTCACTTTAAGCTCACGGAATCGCAAGGATACTTGATTCCCGTTGATTCTACATGGGACACCCGAGGTAACCAATCAGTTTCTGCTGCAATCCTTTCGTACAAGTCGCAGATTGAAAATATCATGAACCAACCCATTGGGGAATCTGCGACGACATTGAAAACTTTCCAACCTGAAAGTCCATTGTCTAACTTGGCTGCCGACTTTCTTAGAGAAACCGCTTCTCAGTTTCTCGGGAGGCCCGCCGATTTAGCTGTAATGAACATGGGAGGACTTAGGACATCCTTGTCGAAGGGCACTATCACCGTTGGTAATATCTACGAGATTTTTCCTTTTGAAAACACTATAATAGTACTGACTTTAAAAGGAGCAGACCTCCTGCACCTTTTTGAAGAAATTGCGCACAGAGGTGGAGAGGGTATCAGTGGTGCCTCACTTCAAATTACACGCAACGGCAAGCTGACAAACTGCTCCGTACAAGGAAAGCCCATAGAACCAGATAAGGAATATACCATTGGCACTATCGACTATCTGGCTGAAGGGAATGACGGCATGCCTTCATTCAAAAAGTCTATCAAACGCCAGGATCTGCCTGCCGGGCTCCTGCGCGATATGTTCATGAACTATGTCAAACAACAGACAAAAGAAGGTAAAAAAATAGATGGCCGGTGTGACGGCAGGATTAAATTAGTTGAGCAATGAAAAGACATCTGTTATATATTATCATCATCTGCGGATTTATATTGCCGACATCCGCACGCGATATCGTAGTCAACATTCTTCAGACCAGTGACACTCACAGCAGGATCGAACCTGTTCCGGCAGTTTCCAAAGACAAAAACGCAAACCGGGGAGGCGTTGTTCGCCGGGCAAACATCATCCAGGCTGAGCGCACCAAAGACCCACAGACATTAGTCTTTGACTGCGGAGATTTCTGCCAAGGCACTCCTTTTTATAATATGTTCAAGGGCGATGTTGAGGTGGACATGATAAATCGCTTGAGATATGATGCTGTCACCATCGGTAATCACGAGTTTGATTTCGGATTGGACAATATGGCACGCATATTCAAAAAGCTGAAATGTCCTGTAATCTGCGCCAACTACATTACCACAGGTACACCACTTGAACGCTGTGTCAAGCCTTATACCATCATCCGGCGTTATGGTCTGAAGATTGGATTATTTGGCCTCGGTGCTCAGCTTGAAGGCCTTGTTCAAGCCGAGAAATGCAAGAATATAAAATTTATTGACCCCGCCATTGCAGCACAGAATATGGTAAAGATTCTGAGAGAGGATAAAAAATGTGACCTTGTCATCTGTCTGTCTCATCTCGGCATCAACACCCTGTCCTCATTGAACGACAACTATCTCGTTGCAAATACATCTGGCATTGATCTCATTTTGGGCGGGCACAGCCATACCGTACTGAAGGAACCTTTATATCTCAAAAACAAAAAAGGCATCCCCACTCCTATCCTGCATTCAGGAAAGAATGGCATAAATGTCGGTAAGATGCAACTTACCCTTACCAAAATGCGCTGACGCGACATATATTATTACTTTTTTCTCAAGGGCAGCCTCTTCGCATAACTGTATGCACAACAATGCGAAGAGGCTGTTGAATTTTATCCGTGCAACCTATCCCGCAACGCAATACCACAGCATCCTTCACCAATCCCCAACGGGTTGTTACATCTTTGAGTCAATTGCCTATTTTGTTCTGGCACAATGCAAAAAAATCTTGCATGAATGCGCATAAAAGCCGATTGTCATGCAAGATTTCATATTCTCGTTCCAGATACTCTTACATTACATATTCAACCGCTGTATGTAATCCCTGAATCATATTATTTTCCTGAAACAAAATCAATAATAGTATCAGCCATATATTGAAGTTTCTCCTGCGTCATTCCCGGATATACACCCAGCCAGAAACTGTTTTTCATTATCATATCCGTAACACGCAAATCACCGACAACTCGATAATCCACACCCTCGACATAAGATTCAAAGGCTGGATGTTTCAACAGATTGCCGGCAAACAAGTTACGCGTCTGTATTTTTTGCTCTTCCAGAAAAGTCGTCAATTCATTGCGCGTGAAGTGCGCATTCTCTTTTACCATTATGAAATATCCGAACCAGCTGGGCCTGCTGTTCTTCTGAGCAGAAGGCAACAACAATCCCTCAACACCTTCAAGGTGGCTTTGCAGATAATTGAAATTTTCCCTGCGGCGTCTGATTATTTCATCCAGTTTGTCCAGTTGGGCGCAGCCTATTGCAGCCTGCATATCTGTAGCCTTCAAGTTATATCCCATATGACTATAGACATATTTATGGTCATAACCGGCAGGAAGTTGCCCGAACTGTCCCGTGAAACGACATCCGCAAGTATTGTCAACTCCACCGACACACCAGCAATCACGCCCCCAGTCTCTGAAGCTATTGACATACTTATGCAGTTCAGGGTTATTTGTATATACAGCCCCTCCCTCACCCATCGTCATGTGATGGGGCGGATAGAATGAAGATGTACCGATATCACCTACCGTACCTGTTTTCTTCCATTCTCCATCTATAAAATATTCACTTCCCAATGCATCGCAATTGTCCTCTATCAACCACAGGTCATGTCGCCTGCAAAAATCAACGACGGCCTGAAGATTGAACGGATTGCCCAGAGAATGAGCTACGAACACTGCTTTTGTCTTCGCTGAATAAGCTTCCTCCAACTGACTTGTATCTATATTTGCCTCATTGACATCCATATCTACAAAGACCGGCACAGCATGATATTGGATGATGGAAGAGACTGTCGTTGGGAAACCTGCCGCCACTGTGATGACTTCATCCCCGCGCCTGATGGCACGTTCTCCCAGTTCCTGAGCGGTCAGTGCACTAAATGCCAGCAAATTTGCAGAAGAACCGGAATTGCACAGGGAGCAATACTTCACACCCAGCCATTGGGCAAAGCGTGTTTCAAATTTATGAGCCCACGGACCTGCTGTCAGCCAGAAGTCTAAAGCGGAATCTACCAAATTTACCATCTCGGCATCATCATAATATCTTCCGCCATAATTAACTTTTGTCTTGCCTGGTATAAAATCTTGAGGTACAGCATGTACCTCTTTATAATATTTACGGGTCAAATCGAGGATTTGAGCCTTCAGCTCTTCTTTTCTTGTCATCTTCAAATGTTTTTGAGAATGTAAATTTACACATATTTGGATGAATAGGTATGCTCCGTGAAAAATATTTTAGAAACTAATCAGCCGCTGTTTTCATTACTCTCCCTAAAAAGGAAGCCCATGCTCCGTTATATATGGAGCATGGGCTTCCTTTCTGACATTCACGCCGATTTATCAAATCGGTCCCTGGTCCATCATGGCACGGGCTACTTTCATGAACCCTGCGATATTAGCACCCTTGACGTAGTTGATATAGTCGTTTTCACGACCATATGTAATACACTGTTCGTGAATGCTGCGCATTATATGGTGCAGGCGCTGGTCTACCTCATCGGCTCCCCATGAAATATGCATGGCATTTTGCGACATTTCCAAACCGCTTGTAGCAACACCTCCGGCATTGACAGCCTTACCCGGAGCGAAGAGCATCTTATTCTTCACAAACAGTTTCACTGCATCTTCCGTACATCCCATATTAGACACCTCTGCAATACATTTTGTACCGTTGGCAATCAACTGTTGGGCATCGTCAGCACCAAGTTCATTCTGAGTTGCACAAGGCAGGGCAATATCCACCTTCTGCTCCCAAGGCTTTTTATTGGCATAAAATACTGCATTGGGGAATTTCTCTGCATACGGTGCAACGATATCATCGCCCGAAGACCGCAATTCCAGCATATAGTCAATTTTATCTCCGCATATTCCGTCTGCATCATAGACATAACCGTCTGGACCGGAGATGGTAACGACCTTGGCTCCCAACTGATTTGCCTTGGTCACAGCACCCCATGCCACATTGCCAAATCCTGAAATAGCCACTGTCTTGCCTGCAATTTCCATATCGCGGTCCTGCAGCATCTGATTGACAAAATACAATGCGCCGAATCCTGTCGCCTCGGGACGCAGGATAGAACCGCCATATTCAAGTCCCTTGCCCGTCAGGGTACCTGTATGCTCGCGCGTCAATTTCTTGTACATGCCATACAGATATCCTATCTCACGACCGCCTACGCCAATATCTCCGGCAGGGACATCCATATCGGGCCCTATGTTACGCCAGAGCTCAAGCATGAAGGCCTGGCAAAAACGGCGAATTTCGGCCGGACTCTTGCCACGGGGTGAAAAGTCGCTGCCACCTTTGGCCCCTCCCATTGGTAAGGTTGTCAGGGCATTCTTGAAAATCTGTTCAAATCCCAAAAACTTCAGAATAGACAGATTGACTGATGCATGAAAACGCAATCCTCCCTTGTACGGGCCAATGGCGTTATTAAACTGTACCCTGTAGCCACGGTTGACCTGAAGTTCACCACGATCGTCTTCCCAAACAACACGGAATGTAAAAATCCTGTCGGGTTCGACCATCCTTTCTAAAATTTTGTTCCGTTCAAATTCCGGATGCTGGTTGTAGACATCTTTTACTGATTCCAGCACTTCACGCACTGCCTGGAGGAATTCCATCTCACCAGGATGGCGCATTTCCAATTCTGATAATACTTGTTGTGTATTCATGATTTCTTGATATTGAGTATTCAGGTTATTTTCTGTGTGCAAAAGTAATAAAATAATCGTATTACAAAAACTTTATACTGAAATTCTTTGTAACTATGCACCATTTATACATTACTTTTCCCTACAGCATCCACACTTTGTCTTCTGACAGAAGCAATCAGCCTGTCAAATAATTAACATTTATTAACCCCTACGAAAAATCATTATCGACATCAATACTACCCGTACAGAAGGTATTACAATGGGGGCAAAATTGGCAGGCCTGCAAGATTTTACTGGCAGGCCTTGCAGTTTTTGCTACCAGGCCTGCCAGTGAAAACGCCAAGGCCTGCCAATTATTTACACTCTACTTGGAAAAGTGTAAAAACATTAAATTTTGTTAATTATATTAAAACAAACCCAGTCCCCGCAAGCCACAGTAAAATCCAAAAGAAAACGCTTCGGCAAAAGCCTCGCGACGGACACACTATGCGAATACAAACATTTTTACACTACATTATATAATAAATAAGACAAACAGACGTTATAGATTAAGTAATATATTACAACCTAAGGAACATGATAGACTACTTAAACGGCAGAATTGCTGAGCTCTTGCCTGCAAAAGTGATTCTGGATGTCAATGGTATCGGATACGATATCAACATTTCACTTTATACATACACCTCTCTCCAAGGCAAAGAAGATGCCAAAATTTACATCTATGAAAACATTCGTGAAGACGCCTGGGTGCTGTTCGGATTTATTTCACAGGAAGAACGGACCTTATTCCTGTTGCTGACCTCTGTCAGCGGCATTGGAGGTAACACGGCACGGATGATACTGTCGTCTGTATCCCCCGCCGAACTGTGCAAGGCTATCTCACAAGGAGACGAAAGGCTTCTATGCAATATCAAAGGCATCGGCAAGCGCTCAGCCCAGCGTATCATTGTTGAACTCAAGGACAAGATACCCGCCGTAGGAGACAACCTGCCCGTTTCCGAAGAAAACAGCAGCAAGAACACCTTGACTCCCGAAGCGGAAGAAAAAGTCAAGGAAGCCGTTCAGGCATTGACTATGCTGGGTTTTTCCCCGGCTCCGACCAAGAAAGCTGTCAACGCCATTATAGAAACCCATCCAAACGTCAGCACGGAAGAACTGATCAAACTGGCTCTCAAGACCATATAGCGATCTTCAAAAATGAACGGGAGACACAGCTGTTGTTTTATCTTAGCGCACAAGGGAATACTCCTGCCGGTAATACTCTTTTTACTGGCCGGCAGTATTGCATGGGCCTATACCCCTTCTCCCGGGGGCACACATACCCCAAACAGCGAGCAGCCTGCCGACACGACCAAGAGCAAACCACGCTTCTCCGTAAAACCGACAGCCCCTGTCACATTAGATGACACCAAGAAAAAAACTGCTGACCTGAAAAATCCCGACAACATCAAGGAGGAGGAAGAATATGATGAGCACAGCGGGAATTATCTGATTGGCACCAAAATCAATGGCGGATTCATGAACACTCCCATTATGATGACCCCTCAGGAGTATCAGGAGTGGAGCATCAGAAAATCCATGCAGCAATATTATGCCAACAAGAACAAGGAAGCCTTTGAGAGCAAAGAAGAAAATAAGTTCAGTTTCTCCAACATGCAGTTCAGCCTCGGCCCGGCCGAGAAGATATTTGGTCCTGGTGGAGTCCAGATCAAGTCATCAGGGTCGGCAGAAATCAAATTCGGACTGAACAGGAAGACCGTTGACAATCCCAGCCTGCCCATCCGAAACCGCAAGACAACAGGACTGGATTTTGATGAACAGATAAACCTCAGCGTAACAGGAACCATCGGCGACAAGATGGACTTCAACCTGAATTACAACACAGAAGCCACATTTGATTTTGACGCAAAAAGTCTCAAACTGCAATATCAAGGCAAGGAAGATGAAATCGTCAAGCTCATCGAAGCCGGTAACATCAGTTTCCCCTCAAACAATTCGCTCGTTCAAGGTTCAAGTTCACTGTTTGGCCTCAGAACCGACCTGCAGTTTGGCAAACTTCAGCTTCAGACCGTCGTATCCCAAAAGAAAGGAGTAAGCAAAAGCGTTTCCTCAACCGGAGGCGACCAACTCACCACATTTGAGATTACAGCTGACAACTATGAGTCAAACCGTCACTTTTTCCTTGCACACTTCTTCCGCGACAACTACGACAAATCCATGGCCAAATTGCCCAACATAACAAGCGGCATCACAATAAACCGCATAGAAGTATGGGTAACCAACAAGAACAACACGACAACCAACACGCGCAACATCATAGGATTTACCGACTTGGCAGAAAACAGCCATATCGGCAACAGCCTATGGCACTCAAGCGGAAATGCCGAGCCGAGCAACTATTCCAATGACCTCTACACAACAATCAATACCAGCTACACGGGCGCAAGAGTCATCAATCAGGTTTATTCCACACTGGGGGCCCTGAGCAACTTCACCGGAGGCATAGACTATGAAAAAATTGAAAGCGCACGCCTGCTAAGCCCATCGGAATATACCCTCAACAGCAGTCTGGGCTATTTGTCTCTGAAGACGACACTGCAGACAGACCAGGTCCTTGCCGTTGCATACGAATATACTTACAGAGGACAGACATATCAGGTCGGAGAATTCTCTACAGACAGGACAGACAACACCGAGTGTCTCTACGTCAAGACCTTAAAGAACGCCTCAAGCACACCTTCTGCCGCAAACTGGGACCTGATGATGAAGAACGTGTACTCATTGGGAGCATCATCTATTGACAAATCCCGATTCCGGTTAGACATCAAATACCTGAGCGATACCAGCGGAGTATACATTACCTATCTCCCGACAGAGAAGTACAAAAGCACACCCCTCCTGAAGCTCTTAGGTATGGACAGGCTGGACAATAATGAGAACACTCACCCTAACGGATACTATGATGTTATCGACGGCTACACGATAGACCGTTCAACAGGACGAGTATACCTTCCGGCAGCAGAACCCTTCGGAAAATATCTTGAAAACATCATTCAGGACAAAAGCATCAGCGACAAATTCATCTACAACGAACTTTATGACTCCACTAAAATAATAGCAAAACAAATTGTCGAGAAAAACAAATTCATCCTTACTGGTCAATACAAAGGCAGTTCCAGCGGAAACGTCATCTCACTGGGAGCCGTCAACGTTCCGCGCGGAAGCGTCGTCGTCACTGCAGGAGGCGTAACACTTACTGAAAACATAGATTACAGTGTCAACTACGGAACTGGTGAAGTAACGATTCTGAACCAAAGCATTATCGATGCCGGCACAGCCGTAAACGTCAGTCTGGAAAGCACGGGAGAAAGCCTTGAACGCAAAACAATGCTGGGACTTAACTGGCAATATGACTTCAACAAGAATTTCATCCTGGGCGGTACGCTGATGCATCTTTCAGAACAGTCACTGACCTCCAAGATTGCCATGGGCAACGAACCGCTGAGCAACACCATCATGGGACTAAGCGTGTCATGGAAACAAAACAGCCAGTGGCTGACAGACATCATCGACAAAATACCCTTCGTCCATGTCACCCAGCCTTCATCCATCAACTTCACCGCAGAATTTGCCAAATTGTTTACAGGAGCCAACAGGCAAAGTCAGGGCAACGCCTCATACATTGATGATTTTGAAAATACCAAAAGTGCCATCGACATCAGCACACCAAGCGAATGGGTAATAAGCAGCTGCCCCCTGCTGTTCAGTGAATCTTCCCTCTCCAATGATATCAGATACGGGTTTAACCGTTCCCTGCTCAGCTGGTACAACATTGACCCCATGTTCACACGCAGAAGCTCATCCCTGACACCGGGACATATCAAGAGCGACCTTACACAGCTAAGCAACCATTATGTGCGCGAAGTATACCGCACCGAACTGTTTCCAAACAAGGAACTCACCGTCGGCGAATCATCCACATTGAACATTCTCAACCTTGCATATTATCCCGACGAGCGAGGTCCCTACAACCTCAACACAAACCTTGACTACAACGGCAAGCTGCTTAACCCCAAAAATCACTGGGGAGGCATGATGCGTGCTTTGGAGACCACAGACTTTGAGACAGCAAATATTGAATACATTGAATTCTGGATGATGGACCCGTTCATCTATACACGAGGGACATCCGGAGAATATGGCGGTGAACTTTATTTCGATCTTGGAGATATCAGTGAAGACATCCTAAGGGACGGCAACAAGTTCTATGAGAGCGGCATGCCGACTGACGGAGCCTCCACATCCTATATGGAAAGCACGTGGGGACGCATTCCGACAGAGAATACCGTAACTTATGCATTCAACACAAGCAGTGGCTCACGCAGCAGGCAAGATATCGGCTTCAATGGCCTGACGAGCGCAGAAGAAAAAACCTATGGCGAATACCAGTCATATCTGAACAGCATCCAAGCAAAGGTCAGTCCGAGTATATTTGATTCCATCTCTGCCGATCCTGCCGGGGATGACTATCACTACTTCAGAGGTTCGGATTTCGATGCACAAAGAGTTTCCATCATGGATCGCTACAAACGTATTAACAACCCTGAAGGAAACTCTGTCGACACTGAAAATTCACCAGAAAGCTACAGCACGGCATACAAGACTATACCCGATGCCGAAGACATCAACAAGGATTATACTCTTAACGAATACAACAACTATTACGAATACCGCGTACGCCTGGCCCCTGACAGCATGAAAGTCGGTACCGGATTCATCGTAGACAGCAGAGAAGCCAAAGTTTCACTGCGCAACGGCAATACGGAAACTATAAACTGGTATCTCTTCCGCATCCCCTTGGATGAATACAAGACAAAAAAAGGAAATATCAATGATTTCTCCAGCATACGCTTCATGCGCATGTTCCTCACTAACTTTGAGAAACCAATTGTACTGCGCTTCGGAACGCTGGAACTCGTCCGCGGTGAATGGCGAAACTACGACCTGTCCCTCAATGGAAGGGCTAACCAAGCCGCTCAAGGAACACTTGACGTTGCTGCAGTCAATATACAGGAAAACAATACGAAAACACCTGTAAACTATATCCTCCCGCCTGGTATTTCTCCTGTTATTGACCGCACACAGAGCCAGCTGACAGAAAACAACGAGCAGGCATTGAATATTACCGTAAAAAATCTGCCTTCAAATGAAAGCAGGGCTGTCTATAAAAACTATAGTCTGGATTTGCGTCAATACAAACACATCCAAATGTATACCCATGCCAATGCTCTCTCAGGTGACCTCACCCTGAGAGATTACGAAACAAGCGTATTTGTCAGAATGGGTACAGACTACAAAAACAACTATTACGAATACGAGATTCCACTGAGGCTGACCGCACCAGGCCACTATGACCGCTACAGTACAGCTGACTGTAAAAGCGTCTGGCCGGAAGACAACATGCTTGACATAGACCTGTCCCTCCTTACTGAACTGAAAAGAGAACGAAACAGACAGAAAAATCTTGGTCATGCATCCTATGCCATACCATTCTATGACTATGACCCCAACAAGCCTAACAACAAAATAACAGTTATGGGCAACCCTTCCATGGGTAATATCAAGACGTTGATGATTGGCGTCAGAAACAATTCACGCGACAACAAGAGCGTTGAGGTATGGGTCAATGAACTGCGACTGCAAAATTATTCAGAAGATGGCGGTATGGCTGCCCAGGCCAAACTTGATATCAAGGTCTCCGATTTAGCCTCAATATCGGTCAACAGTCATATTGAGACCAGCGGTTTCGGTGGTCTGGAACAAGGCGTGACAGAACGGCGCAACACAAATCTGTTTTCCTATGGTATAACTACTAATGTCCAATTAGGCAAGCTCTTCCCGGAAAAAGCCAAGATTAATGCGCCTGTATATTATTCCTATACCAAAAACAAAATCTCACCCAAATACAATTCTCTGGACACTGATATTACTTTAGATGACGCGCTGGATGCCTTGTCAACGAAACAGGAAAAAGACTCACTGCAGAACATTGTCAGCACCACGACAATCAACAGAAACTTTAGCCTCAGCAATGTAAAGGTAGATATCTCAAGCAAAAATCATCCCATGCCCTATGACCCGGCGAATTTCAGCGCAAGCTATTCGCACAGCCACCAATTCTCTTCGGGCGAAACCACCATGTGGGAAAAGAACGATACCTGGAAACTGAATACCAGTTACGACTATGCACCAACATATGAACCTTTCAGTCCTTTCAAAAACATAAAGGACAAGAGCGGCTGGCTAAGGTTCCTGCAAGAATTCCAACTGAACTGGCTTCCGCAAAACATATCTTTGACCTCCGACATTACACGTACATATTTCGAATTGCAGGAGAGAGATATGGACAATCTGGAAGACAAATCCATTCCACTCAGTTTCAGCAGTGACTTCCTGTGGAACAGACGCATGGGCATAAACTGGGATATCACCAACAACATTCATGCTTCCCTCTCCACTGCCACCAATGCAGAAATAGTAGAGCCATATGTCCAAAACAAAAGCCTGTATTCTGACAATTATGAAATGTGGAAAGATTCTGTATGGCACAGCATCAAGCACTGGGGACGACCACTGACCTACTCACAGTCTTTCAATCTAGGCTGGAAACCGCCATTAGATCTCATTCCGGCTTTCTCATGGATTTCCAGTGATTTCAGCTACGATTCAAATTATGGTTGGGAACGTGGTACCATACTAGAAGACAACAGTACTCTAGGCAACACCATCAATAACAGCAGAAACATACGAATTACTGGAAGAATCAATCTTGAGGACCTATACTCGAAAGTACCCTACCTGCAAAAAACCAACAGATATTATGAGATTAAGGCTGTTGGAAAGACCGTTGGCAAAGCGAGAAAAGATCTCAAAACCAAGAAAAATTTCGAAAAAGAAGTCACGCTCAGCACCGACAGTACCATTTCGCTACAACACAACCTCAAAACCAGAAAAATCAGAGTAAGAGCCATTCAGAAAGACGGCAAACGCTATCTCCTGAAATACAAAATCAGCGGCAGTAACAGCATTAAAATCCTAAATAAAGATTCCATTGCCGTAAAAGTCACTGTCATACCACTTAAAACGGGTGAAAACGAAACATTCCTATCTAAAAGCCTGAGATTTTTGGCTCGCACAGCGATGATGGTACGAAACATCAACATCAGCTATAGTGACCACTACGGCATGAACCTTCCCGGCTTCATGCCCAACGCAGGAGACTTCTTCGGGCAACGGCGGGGTAACATCATGTCACCCGGACTGGATTTTGCTTTCGGTCTCACAGGAGACAGCTATGTGGAGCGCGCCAGAGAAAACGGTTGGTTGTTAGATAATGACAGCATATCAAGCATGGCATCAACCAACAGAAACAAAGATTTACAAGTCAGCGCAATCATAGAACCCATCCCTGGATTGAAGATTGACATGAACGCAACTCGCACACGTAGTATGTCAAAAAGCATTTTCTATACTTATGCAGGCTGCCCTGTCACACAAAGTGGTTCCTTCAACATGTCTACTATCAGCATTCAGTCAGCTTTTGACGGCATCGGCAATGCTGACAATGGGTATAAGAATAAAACATTCAACAAGTTTGTAAGTTTCCTTCCTCATTTCCAGAAAAGAGTTGAAGCACAATATGCCGGAGCAAAATATCCGTCAGGCACTTCCTTGGCAGGGCAAGCTTTCAACCCGGAAAACGGAACCGTAAACCAATACTCTTCCGATGTCATGATTCCTGCCTTCCTGGCAGCGTACTGTGGCGGGAGCACAAATTCACCTCTTGGTATTTTCCCCGCCGTAACAAGAATGCTACCCAACTGGACGGTATCTTATGGCGGTTTGGCTAAATTACCTTGGTTTAAGGACAAATTCAAGACCTTAACTATAGACCACGGATATAAAAGTATCTTTTCTATCGGCTCATACAACAGCTACAGCAGCTATATGGAGTATATGGGAGGATTGGGATTTGTTATTGACGCCACAAACAACAGCATACTACCCAGTAGCATGTACAATGTCAATACAGTATCTATTAATGAAGCATTCTCTCCACTTCTGGGTATATCTACCACACTGCAAAACGACCTTACCCTTTCTCTAAGATACAACAGGACAAGAGTTCTCACATTGAGCATGACTTCACTCAAACTGACCGAAGCCATGTCCAAAGATATTGTTTTAGGATTAGGCTACAAGATTAACGACCTGAAGATATTCCGTTCACCAAACCAAAAAGCCTCTGCCAGCAAGGCGCGGAAGAAGAAGGGCAATGTCAAGGGAATAAAGGACAAGGAAGACGAAAATAACAAACAGGAAGCAAATAATGCTCCCACACCTTCGGGGATGAACAATGACCTTAACCTGCGTATTGATTTTTCACTGCGCGACCAAAGTGCCATCAATCGTGACATACTCACAGGAACATCTCAGGCTACAAGTGGTAATAAAGCTATCAAGTTGTCAATTACAGCCGAATATACCCTCAGCAAATTACTGACGATGAGCGCCTACTTTGACCATCAGACAACAAAGCCTCTTTTAACCTCCAGTTCTTATCCTACGACGACACAGGATTTTGGGTTCAGTATGCGATTCTCACTTGTCAGGTAATTTATACAGAGCGAACAGTTGGCCTGCCTTTTTGATACGTATTCAACTTTTTTAGACTAAAATATTAACAAATTGAATTATTTTAGGTAATTTTGCGACAATATAATTATTTAGAATATGAGTCAATTAAGTATTCCCATAAATTATATCCCTTTATTAGATATACACCAAAATGAATTAGCTATCAAGCTAATCAAAGAGTGTTTTCAACAAAATCTCTCAACAGCACTGAAACTTCACCGCACCACAGGTCCTTTGTTCGTACTACAGGGCATGGGTATCAATGATGACCTTAATGGGGTTGAGCGAGCCGTTACCTTCCCGATAAAAGACCTGGGGGACAAAAAAGCCGAGGTTGTCCATTCACTTGCCAAATGGAAAAGGCTGACATTGGCTACCCAACAAATAAAACCAGGATATGGCATATATACAGACATGAATGCCATCAGGGCTGATGAAGAATTAGACAATATTCATTCGCTCTATGTAGATCAATGGGATTGGGAAAGAGTTATACTGCCTGAACAAAGAAATATTGACTATCTTAAACAAACTGTAAAATCCATATATAAGGCAATGCTCCGTACAGAATTCAATGTATGCGAGCAATATACCATGCTTGACCCCATATTGGCAAACGATATTTTCTTTATACACTCCGAAGAATTACGTCAGATGTATCCTGACAAATCGCCCAAAGAAAGAGAAAATTTGATTGCAAAGGAAAAAGGCAGCGTCTTTATTATTGGTATAGGAGATAAACTGGGAGACGGAATGCCACATGACCTACGCGCACCAGACTATGATGACTGGACAACACCTGGAGAAAATGGATTGAATGGACTGAACGGAGACTTGCTTGTATGGAACAGTATTCTAAACCAAGCCCTTGAACTCAGTTCAATGGGCATAAGAGTTGACAAAAAGGCATTAGTGCACCAACTGGACATAACAGGAAAACAAGAGCGCCTAAACTTATATTTCCACAAAAAACTGATGAACGACGAACTACCCTTAAGCATAGGTGGTGGTATCGGCCAATCGCGTTTATGCATGCTCCTTCTGCACAAGGCTCATATCGGGGAGGTGCAAGCCAGCATATGGCCAGAAGACATGCGTAAGCAATGTGAAGAACTAGGATTCTCATTGATTTAACCATACTGCAGCATCATTGCCAACATCGTAACTTTATTTAACAGGCTTAGTATCGCATTATCCATAGATAATGCGATACTAAGTTCATATACCAATAGCACCTATTATATTTTCTGGTAAGACATACCACATCTTCAAAAGGAAGAAACAGTTCACATAATACCTAATTAATAAGGAAGTAAAGTATATGATGCCCTAAAAAACAATAAGAGAACGTCGGAAATCATCACATACGTTTAAATCTTTCACAAATCATATATCTGAATAAAACAACCATCTAAAAACTGCATACAAAAAAGAGGATAATCTCTTGATTATCCTCTCAACAATAAAATATTTTAAATGTACTATTTACCTCTCAAAAGCAGCCATGCATCAGGATAAGTTGAACGCAACTGATTGCGAGAAGATACTGCAGATACCTTATCATCATAAGAAGTTGCAGCTACCCGATAAAACTTGATGCTAGGATTATATACAATTGAAGGATTATAACCTTTAGCTTTCAAGGTTTGCTGCAACCCTTCAGCATTTGTCTTCAAAGAAAAACTACCGCAAACAACACTATAAGCCTTTAAAGCCGGGCCACTGATAAGGCTGACATTTTCAGTGCGGACTGGTTCGTTGGAAACATCAACAGTCTGCGGCTGCGTAGCAACTGGAGCAATCTGAACATTCTGCGTTGCAGGAGTTGTAGTAGCAACGGTTGTCTGTTGAGTCTGGGCAGCCTGAGCCTGTGCCTTTTCATATGCTTTTTTATAAGCACTTTCACGAGACTTACATGAAGTCATCATGGCAACTGCACAAAAAGCCAGCGCCAAAATAGAAATTTTATTCATTTTCTTGGTAAACATAGAAATATTAAGTTTGTTATTTTGTACAAATTTACGATTTCTATTTCATATACAGAAACAAAAAACTAAAAAAAAGACAAAAAAACATCATTAATAATGAATTTTATCTATTTTCCGTTTTTTTAACGCAGATTTTATCTCTACTAACAAAAAAATATGTAAGTTTGGCGTTGAAAAAAACTAATGTAATATGAGAAATGGTATAAATATTTTTGCTGCCGTCTTAGGTGGTGTTGTTATCGGTTTAGGTATTGGAGTCCTCTTCACTCCAGAAAAAGGTTCAGAGGTGCGTGCACGTATTGCCGAAGCCATCAAGGCTAGAGGCATAAAGCTCAACCGCAAAGAAATGGAAAACCTCGTTGATGACATAACAGACGAGCTCAAAACTGAAGACTAAGTCGTACTCCTCAAGCACAATTTTACATCTGAGAAATATGCTCCTTATTTACTATTTCTCAGATGTAAAGTTATGCTCAAAATAAACTTGAAAAAGCAATGGAGACCACTACAGATGTTATTGTAAGGTTGGCGGAATCACTCAAACGATACCTTGGATACCAACGGACCTATATTCAGCTTGACCTTACCGAAAAATTAACTATACTACTTACGGCTTTAATTATTGGTGCAGTAATTTTCGTCATCAGCATCATCGCTGTAATTTTTATAGCATTGACAATTGCAGCTGCCATTGAAACATGGACAGGAAATGCATGTTTTGCTTATGGTTCCATTTCATGTTTATTTATTCTGACCTGCTTTATTATCTTTTGGATGCGAAAGCCTTGGATAGTTGATCCCTTGACAAAATTTTTCTCCAACATTCTATTAGATTCCCAGCAACCCGACAACAATGAAGAAAATCTCTAGAGACAGTTCAGCCTTTATATCTATACATCAACAGAAAAGAGAGGCTCTGCAGAATCTACGCAAGGAGAAGCAACTGATTAAAATCTATTCAACAGCCCTGCTCAGTCCTCTGCAAAAAGGCAATTTAAAACCTCAGACTCCTATAAAATCACTCTTTAATACCTTATCCACGGCCAACTACACTTTCAAACTGCTGAAAGGAGTCTTCTCTGTATTCAAACTACTGCATTAAGCGTTCCCCACAAGTTTTCTTACATCCAAGTAGCCTCCATCGGCACAAAAATCGTATTTTTGCATTCACAAGAAGCTGGCATGGGTAGAATTTTAGCTATTGACTACGGAGCAAAGCGCACAGGAATAGCTGTAACAGATTCCTTGCAGATTATTGCCGGAGGGTTGACAACTGTCAACACCTCTCAGTTATTAGTTTTCCTAAAAAACTACATTGCAAAAGAAGAAGTAGATTGCATAGTTATTGGTATGCCTATGACCATGAAAGGAGACCCATCCGAAAATGCCTGCCGCACTAAACGCTTTATTAAAATATTAACTCAGGAGTTTCCCTGCAAGCCTATCGTGCAATATGACGAGCGCTTTACGTCAGCTTTGGCACATCGTGCCATGATTGACAGCGGTATTGGGAAAAAGGCTAGACAAAACAAGGCACTTGTTGACGAGATCAGTGCCACGATCATCCTGCAATCATATATGGAAGAAAAAAGAAATAAAAATATATAAATACAACATTCTATTATGGTTTTACCTATTTACATCTACGGTCAACCCGTACTACGCCAAATCAGCCAAGATATAGACATCACCGACAAAGAGGCAATACAAGCACTCACACAGGATATGTATGACACACTAAAACATTCAGGCGGTGTGGGGCTAGCAGCTCCACAGATAGGTAAAGCCATCCGTGTCGTTGTCATTGACTTAGATATCATCTCGGATGATTTGCCTGAATACAAAGGTTTCCACCATGCTTTTTATAATCCACATATCATTGAAACCAGTGAAGAAACCGAGACTCTCAGCGAAGGTTGCCTCAGTCTTCCTGGCATCTCTGAAGATGTTACACGCCCCAACAGAATCAGAGTAACATATTACGATGATGACTTCATCTACCATGATGAGTGGGTTGAAGGATATCTCGCACGCGTCATGCAGCATGAATTTGACCACTTAGAGGGACATGTTTTCATTGACAGGATATCCCCTTTCAGACGCAAGATGAACTTCAGCAAGATCAACAACTTCCTAAAAGGGAAAGCACGCTGCTCTTATAAAGTCAAGACAATAAAAAAGAAGTGAGATATCTCCTTTTCATATCCTTTATCATCACTACATTCATACCAGCCGGTTTATTCGGTCAGACCAATACCGACGGAGTCATCACCATAGGACGCAATGCGCTCTATTATGAAGACTATGCTTTGTCAATCCAATACTTCAACCAAGCCATACAGGCCAAAGCATACCTTTACGAACCTTATTTCTATCGGGCCATTGCCAAATATTACCTGGAAGACTACACAGGGTCCATAGAAGATTGCAATGCTTCCATTGAACGCGATCCGTTCATTGATGATACCTACAAGTTGCGTGCAATCAACTACATCATGACTGAACAATATGAAAAAGCTATAATAGACTATCGCAAACTTATTAGCATGGAAGTTGAGAATCGCGATATTTGGTCCAACATGGTACTATGTGAAACCCAATTGGATAGTCTGGAAAGAGCAGATCTCATGCTAGACACAATGATTGAGAAATGGCCAAAGTATGCACGCTGCTATATTCTAAAAGCTCAAATCGCCGTACAACGCAAAGACACTATCGCTGCTGATACCCTATTGAACAAAGCTATTGAAATCAGCCCATATGAAGTTGATGCTTGGTCGGCTAAAGCCCAGCTTCTACTACAACGCAATTTCTACGCTGAAGCTGAAGCCGCATACGACAAAGCCATTATCCAAAAGCCAAAAGAATCAAGTTTCTACCTTAATAGAGCACTTGCACGTTACAAACAAAATAATCTGCGAGGAGCAATGGATGATTATGACATTTCGCTAGACATCAATCCTGATAGTTACCTCGGTCACTACAACCGAGGATTACTCCGCATGCAGGTTGGAGAAAACAATGCAGCGATCACAGACTTTGACTTCGTCTTGAAAAAAGAACCTAACGACAGATTGGCTCTCTTTAACAGAGCTACCCTGTCCGAATTGACAGGCAACTACCATACTGCCATTCGCGACTATACCACTGTCATTGAGCAATACCCCAATTTCTTGACAGGATATATAAACCGCGCCCGCTGCTATCGCGCCATCGGAGACACTAAACACGCTGTCGCTGATGAGAGAAAAGTCTACATAGCCAAATTAGACGAAGCCTTTGGCACAAAAAAGAAGACTACAAAAGCTACACGCAAACAAAAAGAACAAAATATTGATGACTATGAAAAACTCGTTGTTGAAAATGATGAAAATAATTTGGCTAAATTCTATTCCAACGACTATCGGGGACGAATCCAAAACCGTAATGTCGCAGTAGAACTGCAACCGATGTTTATATTTACATTTTCAAAAGTTGACAACGGTCTATCCAAGCACTACAATTATGCAGCCTTTGTTGAACGCATTAATGTCACTAAAGAATTATATTATCCTCTCTACCTTTCCACCTACGAAGCACAGACCGACATCACAGACATTGATATTATCCACAAGGAAGATGCTAGAGTTGTTGACCTGATATCTACACACAAAGATGCAGCACAACTGCATTTCTATCATGCCGTATATCTCGCTGCTGAGAGAAACTACATCGATGCTATGACTGGTCTAGACAAGGCGATTAAATATGCTCCCGACCATGTCGGAGCCCTTTTCCTCCGTGCAAATCTGAAAGCACGCCAAGCAGAAATCAACCTGCAATACCCTTCAGCAGAAAAGAAAAAGGCCGATGCCGGCAACATGAATGTTGAAGAATACAACATTCTTATCAAATCTGCAATCCAAGATATTACAGCCGCCATCATGGCCGATGACACCTGTCCTTACCTCTTTTACAACAGAGGGTGTCTATATGCCCGCATTAAAAATGCGGAAAAAGCCTTGCAGGATTTTAACAGTGCATTACAACTTAACAATACTTTAGGAGAAGCTTATTATAATAAGGGAATCCTAAACATACAGAACGGCAACATGCAGCAAGGTTTTTCTGATCTCAGCAAAGCTGGCGAACACGGACTATACTCTGCCTACAGTCTCATCAAGCATTTTCGCAAGCAAAAAAACAACACAAGTAAAAAAGACTAAATATCAGCATGTCTCATCTGATCTTTTAGCCTTTAAAAACAGTTCTGGAACTTTTTATATTTTTTTACCCTTCGGCTTAGAAGCTTTAGCCTTTGACTTACCTTTCAGCAATTCCAATGTTTTTTGGAGATGTGCAATTTCTCTATTCTTACGATTCAATTCATCCTCTTGATTACGAATAATCATCATCAGTGGAGAAATCTCCTCATTTTCCAAATCGGGATACAAATTATTTACACGCGTAATATAGTCACCAATAATATTCATATAATTGGTAAATGCATCATAAGCTGTATCATATATTCCTCTATATGCATTTTCCGAACCATGCTTTGTTGACATGAAACGGAAATTATTTGTAGCCTGTAAATAATCCCAATCCTGCAACAAGCGTCGGTCATTACATACCAAGACCCTATCAGCAATACTATATAACTTTTCAAAAGCTTCTTGCTGCATTATATTACCCAGCCAAGGACTCACGTCACGTTCTTCATCCACCCAAGAAATAGGATCCGTCACATGAATGGCTCCTACCGGTTTCATTTTTTTACAAATTTCTGATGGAGTGGCAAATTTGACGCCGCGTTTTTGGGCCTCATTCGGTATCGCCTTAAAAAAGTCCAAAATATTTGATGACAGTGGTTGGAATACACCTAACGCACAAAGTTCCATAAAGAGATTTACCAGTTTTTCATCTTCGGGCAGTTGGGCTATCCAATCCATATATTTATCTGCCATGAGCGGATACTCTGACCAATTAGAATCTGCAAAACGGAAACTAATATCTTCCGACAAACGATTGTCGCGCAACAACAATTTAAGCGAAGAAGCCTCTGCACAATTATAAAGGAAATGCGGACTTTTCCACCCAAGTATGTGCTTGGCACCTTCCGTCAACATTCCTTTAAAACCCATCTCATAAACCATACGCCCTATCTCATCACTGTATATTGAGCAAGAATTCCTAAACACGGTCGGCTTAACACCAAACAGGCCTTCCACTTTCTCACAAAGATGATTCACTTCGGCACGAAAGGCTGATTCATTTCCCAAGGAAGCCAATCCGTGAGAATAAGGCTCAGCAACTATCTCACAGCATCCTGTATGGACCAGTTTTATCAACAATCCTATTACCTGTGGCGCATGCGTTTCCAAAAGTTCTATTGAGCACCCTGACAAGGATATAGCACATTTAAAAAAGCCTTGATTCTCCTCTGCCATCTCTATCAGTGCATTCAAGGCCGGAATATAAGAATTATTAGCTGTTTCCACGATACTGCGCTCATTCTCATAATCATCATAATAATAATGGTCAGAACCTATATCAAAAAAACGATAACGCTTAAGATGAATATTCTGATGCAGTTCAAAATACAAACAAATGGTTTTCATATTGCTGTAATATCTTTGTTAACAATTTAATCCACTTTTATTATATGCCCAAAAGCCTATCATAGTGAGAACGTATACGTTCGCCTACTTTTTCCCAAGTAATCGTATCCACCTCACGTTTTCCTTCAACACTCAGGTAATTATGCAACGATTCATATTTGCACAGCGCATAAATAGCATCAGCCATTGAGTGAATGTCCCAATAATCCGTCTTAATACATTTATTAAGAATTTCTCCGCATCCTGACTGTCTGCTGATTATTGTTGGCACTCTGCACTGCATAGCTTCCAAGGGAGAAATACCAAAGGGCTCTGATACTGACGGCATCACATATACGTCGCTGTCACGGAATGCTTCATACACAGCATCACCTTTCATAAATCCGGGGAAATGGAATCGATGAGAAATACCTTTTTGGGCAACAAGCTCTATCATAGCGTTCATCATATCACCGCTTCCGGCCATACAGAAGCGGATATTGCGTGAACGCTCAATAACCAGCTTTGCTGCTTCAACAAAATATTCAGGGCCTTTCTGCATCGTTATACGCCCCAAAAAAGTTACTACCTTCTCTTTCTTTTCCCTGAAAGATCTGCGCTGATCTACCATTTTTTGAATACGCTCCGGTAAGGGGTAAACCGCATTGTGCATAGCGAAACATTTATTCGGATCTTGATGATACTGATTAATCACAGTCTGTCTGGTCAACTCACTGACGCACATAATGCAATCTGCATGATCCATACCGTCTTTCTCTATACCATAGACTACAGGGTTCACGTTTCCTCTACTCCTGTCAAAATCCGTAGCATGTACATGAATAACCAACGGTACACCCGATAACTGTTTAGCGTATATACCAGCAGGATAAGTCAGCCAATCATGAGCATGAATGATATCAAACTGCTGCTGACGAGCAACTACACCTGCAACAATACTATAATTGTTGATTTCTTCATATAAGTTATCGGGGTATCTGCCAGAGAACTCTATACAACCCAAATTGTTTGTATGGATATAGCGGAAATCTGCATATATACAATCTCTCATTGAATAGTACACTTCCGGTGATATTCTGCCTCCGGAGCAATTGGAAATATCATCCACACTGACGTCATGCCACACCACAGGAACACAATCCATCGGAATGATTTTCAAGAAACTCTGGTCCTCGTCTCCCCATGGCTTCGGTAGACAGAAAGTAATCTCCATATCTGGCTGTGCAGACAGTCCTTTGGTCAAGCCATAACTCGCCGTGCCCAATCCCCCCAAAATATGAGGAGGAAATTCCCAGCCGAACATCAGTACTTTCATTATTGCCTAGATTATTTTATTGTTTCAACATTTTATTCATTTTCATAATCGTCCAGCAGGCGTAGTGCCCTCAATATTCCAGCAACATTAATAGCAAACGATATCGCCCCTCGACCATGAAACGGCGGATTTCCATCAAAGAGTTCCGGAATAGAGCCCAATGCGTGGAATTTCATCTCGTCTTCAAAACCTATCATCTGATTTTCTATATAGGTCAATCCACTCCGCTTATATATACGCATATAGGCTTCCAGATAGAATCCTGCTAACCATGGCCATGTCGTTCCCTGGTGATAGGCATAATCACGCTTCCAGTTTGGTCCCTCGTATATCGGGTTGTAAGCTCCACTCTTCGGAGTCAAGGAACGCAGTCCCTTTGGTGTCCGCAATTCACGCGTGCAGATATCCAATACATTCTTCTGTTCCTCACGCGTCAAAGGGCTGAAATGCATGGCAATGGCAAAGACCATATTCGGACGAACATCCCAGCACACTTCATTCTCATCTACATAATCGTACAGATAGCCATACTTATTTATAAACACTCTGCGGAAGGAGGAATATATCTTTTGAGATAATTCATTATAGTATTCGGCTTTATTCTTATGTCCGGAGGCACTCAGCATTTCTGCCCAAAAACACACAGCGTGATACCATAAGGCATTAAATTCAACAATATATCCAGTTCTTGGTATCACGGGTCTGCCTTCACTCTCTGAATTCATCCAGCTAACAGCGACATCACGTCCATAGGAATAGAGCAATTTATTATCATGCACGAACAGATTGGGATGTCGCCCGCCGAGGATAAATTTCATAATCTGGTCCACGAATTTGCCATACTTACGATAGCACTGTTCCAGCGATGTGAATTTAGCATATTGTTGCAAGCACCATATTGCCCATAGCAACACATCTGGCTGGTGTACTTCATAGACCTCCACGTCAACTCCGTCACCATTCATCCATTGCTTCATCGCCTTGGAAGCCGTCGCCATATATTGTTCATACTTCGCTTGCTCACCAATGTAAAGGGTCAGTCCTGGCATTGCTATAAAGAAATCGCGTGCCCGACACTTAAACCATGGATATCCGGCCTTGATGTAATGCTCTCCTTTTTTCTCAATATGAAACTGATGGGCAGAACGTACCAGACAATTATAAAATCCCGACATGGAATCTTTCGTATCCTTTTCTTTCTCCATCGTGTGCTTCATGATTGAAGGATGCATTTCCGAGATACCGGCTGAAAAAACTATGCTTTCCCCTTTCTTGATGGGTATCTCAAAGTAGCCTGGAGTAAACAAATCTTCATCAGACGAGTAGCCCCGTTCACGCTCACGAGGATAGTCAAAACCAAGATACCAGTCTGGAAGATAGTTAAATTCATTTTTCCGGCTCAGCTGCATATACAAATCCGGATAGCCGTTATACATACACATCTTCACCCCATTACGGACTGTCTCGTATCCACCGTTGAAAGCATTGTTGCGGTGAGTAAATTCGCGCACACTCCTGAAGGCCAAAAAAGGTCTCAGTCTTAGTGTAGTAGGCGAATGGGCTTCCAAAAGAGTATAGCGTATCATCAAACGCTGGTCATTTGCCATGAAGACCATCTCCTTTTGGAGTATAACCCCACCGACGCGATAGTATATCGTCGGCACCTTGTCCCATTCAAATCTGATAATATACTTATGGCCCTTTGGACTATAGTTTTCACCCTGAAACTTATGTATACCCATATTGAACTCAACGCCATGCTGCACTACCGTTTCATCAAGTGAAGATAACAACACATGGTTCTCATTGTCCAACTGAGGCACAGGCACGACCAACAGGCCATTGTATTTTCGGATATTACAACCTAAAACCGTTGTACTGCAGAAACCGCCCAAACGATTGGTCAGCAATATTTCCTTTGTCATGGATATCTGCAGATTAGTCATCTGGTTTTTGTCAAACTGCAGGTAGCAGGGGACCTTATCCTTGAATATGTCTATTGCCATTTTCTTGTGTCTGTTATTCTGTTTTTCTATCCACTTTCAGGATATCATTCTTTATATGTCCAAAGATAAGAAATTATTTATAAACGAGCTACTAAACAACAAAAAGTTTTTAAATATTTACATCCACATATACTGCAATTGCCATTGCTATTGTATCAGCATCAGCAATCTGGACATTTAAGACCGTATTTTTCACCCTTGCACACGAGATAATTTCTTTTCTGATTTTTTTACTGGCAGATGTTTTTTCCATCTAATTATCTTCTTGGATTTAAGCTATATTTACTAATTTTGTATTAACTAAAAAATATGCTATGAAGTATTTTAAGACATTTATCCTTCTCATTCTGCTCAGCCCCCTACTCCCAATAGATGCTGCAGACATTCTTGAAAGCACCAATTATGTTATTTACAATGCTTATTCCAAATTCTCCGGCATATGCCTGCAGGATGACAAAGGGTTGGGCACAAACAACAATTACATCTATTCCTTTGCTCCACGCGATACATCTGAACAACGTCAGGAATGGATTTTCGTCCGTTCTGCCGATGACAGCACCATGTATTATATCTGTAATGCCAAGACCCACCTTTACCTAAGTGGTGAGCCGTCTGAAGGCAGCAAACGCAATTTCAATAAAGCAGCATTTCAAGTCAGCAAGAACAAAAGCACACCCTGGAAAATTACCGACATCGGCACGACAGGGCAAGTAGAAATAAGCTGTACTGATATCTATGGCGTACATTTTTATCTCCATGCCAGCGATACCACAGCTACTATTCCCAATTACAAGAACAACCCTATTCTCAACAAGAATACCCGATTTGCATGGCGGCTTGAACTGGCTAAGGATACGGCCAGCACTACCGGCATCCACTCTGTTCAAAAAGTTGCACCCCAAATCAGTGTTGCGAACCGCCACATCAAGATTAGCGGTGCGACCAATTATGACATCTATGACCTGAACGGCAAACCTGTCCGCAATACCGCAATGCTCCAACCTGGAACATATCTTGTCGTCATCAATGGTAAAACCCAAAAAGTATCAGTTAAATGAAAACCTTATTCTTTTGTATCATCCTTTCTTGGAGCCTTACGGCAACTGCCCAGGTCGTCACTCTGCAACCCAACACGAACGGGACATATACCAATCCTATTATCAATGAGGATTATCCCGACCCCAGCTATATCAAGGCCGATGACGGCTACTTTTACCTTTACGCCACTGGTGAGAACATAAAGAAAAGCCGTGATCTGGTCAACTGGACATATGTAGGAAAAGCATTCAGTTCCGACAACCGTCCAACTTTTGTCCCTGGGGTAAACCGTTTCTGGGCTCCCGACATCAACAAAATTAACGGCAAATATGTCCTCTATTTCGTCTTATCTAAATGGGGAGAGATAGACAGTTGCGGTATTGGCGTAGCTACTTCCGACAAACCCCAGGGGCCATTCATTCCATACGACAACCCCGCTACGCCTGAACCTGAGCAAGGCAAACTGTTCAGGAGCTACGAGATTGGGGTCAGGAACAGTATTGACCCGTGTTATTTTGAAGAAGATGATGGAAAGAAGTATCTTATATGGGGAAGTTTCAACGGCATCTACATCATCGAGCTCAGCGATGACGGCCTTTCTGTCAAGTCTGGTGCAGTCAAGCAGAAGATTGCAGGCAGTGCATATGAAGGCAGCTACATATACAAGCGAAACGGCTATTACTACTTCTTCGGTTCCTCGGGGACTTGCTGCAGCGGTGCCAGCAGTACATACCATACGGTGTATGCCCGCTCCACCAGTCTCTTCGGTCCCTACTACAACAAGTCTGGAGGCAAATTACTCGACAACCAGCACGAACTCCTTATCCAAAGCAACAGCGCCTGGGCCGGTACCGGCCACAATGCAGAAATCGTCACCGACAAGAACAATGACGAATGGATAATCTACCACGCCTATAACAAGAAAGAACCTAACATTGGTCGCATGGCTCTCATGGACAAAATTATATGGACAGGTGACTGGCCACGCGTTATAGGACAGTCGCCGGCGGCAAGGGCTGCTAAGCCGTCATTCTGATAATAAAGACTGATAATTCAAAAACACATACATATTATATTCTTATGAAACCAAAAAAGATTTTATTATTAGGTTCCGGTGAGTTAGGCAAGGAATTTACCATTGCCGTCAAACGACTCGGTCAATATGTCATCGCTTGCGACCGCTACCCTCAGGCACCAGCCATGCAGGTCGCCGATGAGTGTGAAGTTTTCAACATGCTGGACGGCGATGCCCTCATGGCGGCCGTCAGGAAACATTGCCCCGACATCATCGTGCCCGAGATTGAAGCTATCCGTACGGAGAAACTCTATGAGTGCGAGAAAGCCGGAATACAGGTCGTTCCAAGTGCACATGCCGTCAATTTCACCATGAACAGGAAATCCATACGCGATCTGGCTGCAAAGGAACTGGGGCTCAAGACTGCACGCTACTTCTATGCAAACACCTATGAAGAACTTGAGGAAGCTTCCCGAAAGATCGGTTTCCCCTGTGTCATCAAGCCACTGATGTCTTCGTCGGGCAAAGGCCAGAGTGTAGTCAAGCAAGCCGATGACCTCAAGGCCGCATGGGATTATGCCTGTTCCGGCAGTCGCGGTGACATTCAAGAGGTTATCATTGAAGAATTTATCCACTTTGACTCCGAAATCACGCTCCTCACGGTTACCCAGCAGAATGGTCCCACCCTCTTCTGTCCGCCGATAGGCCATGTGCAGAAAAACGGAGACTATCAGGAGAGTTTCCAGCCTGCCGTGGTTTCGCCCGAGCATCTGGCAGAAGCACAGCGCATTGCCGACAAGGTGACCAAGGCACTTACCGGAGCCGGCATCTGGGGGGTTGAATTCTTCCTCAGCAACAAGGATGGCGTCTATTTCTCCGAACTGTCTCCACGTCCCCACGACACTGGCATGGTAACCCTTGCCAACACCCAAAATCTCAGCGAGTTTGAACTTCATGCCCGCGCCGTACTCGGTCTGCCCATCCCAGCCATTACCCTGGAAAAGGCAGGTGCCAGCGCTGTCATTCTGGCCAGCAAGGCAAGCACCGCAGACCCCATCTACGAAGGAGTGGAAGATGCCATCAGCCTACCGGCAACCGACATACGTATCTTCGGCAAACTGGCCACACGCGTGCATCGTCGCATGGGTGTTGTCCTGACTTATGGTCCGTTGGGCACCAATGTCGATGAACTGCGCGACAAATGTAAAGCACAGGCAGCAAAAGTCAAGGTAATTAACTGATTCTGTTACAGACAACCATACAAATCTGCATTTTCCGACAATTTCCAATGATACAAATATCTAATTGTTTGTAACTTTGCAGTGCTTAACAAAAAGATTATTAAAATGACATTAGAAGAAAAGGCCGGAACATTAGCCGGAAAAGTATGGGAATTTCTGAATGCAACCGGCAAGGCTGACGAAAAGGAAATCATGAAAGGCATTAAGGTACGCCGCTCCACTGAGTTCTACCTTGCCATCGGTTGGTTGCTCCGCGAAGGCAAACTGGAAGTAAGCGGAACTGCCGATGCTCCAGTTTTCAAGTTGAAGTAATCCCCCTTTTTCACATACCCAAGAGCGCATCTGGACATTATCGGCCAGATGCGCTCTTTTGTTTATTGCACTCGTCCAAAAAAATTGCATTTGCAATTGCACGGACCATAGCAATTATCAATATTATAACTGTTGATACTAAACAATCATGTTTATTTCACTTTAACTGTTGTTGTGCTGGCCAATTTTGCTTCCATTTCGTAGCCGGCAGGCATTTCTGCCTTGCCGCCACATATAGCACACGCCGGTAATGCTACAAAACAAAACAGCAATACTGACCATGCTGTATGGTTTACACCCTTAATTTCTACATCCGAGGTCCTCTGCAAAGGTATTTCTGTCTCATCGGGTGCAACGACCGACTGCAAACTTATACGTAAGCGGCCACGCGTTCCCCACCAAGACGAGCGCTTGGCTTGAGTAACTATACCCTTTACCTCTGAGCCGTAAGGTATTGCCGTTACGCCATCAACATTCACATCACGTGAAACGATAAATTTCACCATTTGTCCCTCCTCCACATCAACTGCGCGAAAAGCATTTTGGTTCTTAATCGGTATCACAGTTCCTGCCTTAAGGGTCACCTCTTTCTGAGCAAAAGCCATTACACACCCCGTCAAAGCCAAAATAAAAATGAGATATTTCATTTCAGAATTAAATCTATCCACCGTCACCTAATGGATTCATCTTTTAAAAATTTAGACATAGAAAAAGCGTGGTAACTTTTGATTGCTACCACATCGAGGCTCTAGACTTGCCCAACTCCAAGTAACAAACAAAGCCCACGCTCAAGGATATAGTATTCTTGTTTACACAAGTTTACAAACATCCAAGAGACGTGAGCGTTCTTGCCTGTTATCCTGAAGTTTTGGAAATTGTCCAGATTTCCGATGCGGATAACATCGTAACGCTCTCCGTTC
>CACYCZ010000103.1 GCA_902773055.1 uncultured Bacteroidales bacterium | reverse complement strand
TTTCGTAAGTTGTTTGTGGTGATTCAATCTTACTAAGTGGTAATAGTCCATGTCTATTTAATTTTGCGAAAGATATTATACGTTATCCGTTATAATTATTCGGCTAAAAAATATCCTAAGCAAATTATATGAATTAAACGTCATATTCCAAAGCATACGAAAAGGCCCTAACCACAAATGGTTAGGGCCCTTATAGTATGGTCAAAGTTTCCGACTTCGACCGAATATGTGGTGGAGATGAAGCATATTTCACCCTAGGTACTTAATAGAAAAATATGATGATATCACATATATTTACGCATCACTTTAAAATAATCTTTCTTGGCATTAAATATTGACATAATATTTACAATGTGTCTTTCATTATCTATTAAATAAAAAATAAGATAATCTTCATAGACAATGTACCTATACCCAGCACTACGCAAAATCCTGTCTTTAGGGAATGCTCCCCTATCCGGTAAAGAAATCAGCTTTTTACACTCATCACGAAGCTCTCGCACAAAATTCTTAGCCACTTCAATATCCTTCGCCTTTTGAGCAATCCATATAGCAATGTCCCGTAAATCCTGCTTCGCTGTATCAGTCAGATTGACAGTATAATTCATATTTCAAGCCCATCCAGTTCTGATAGAATATCATCAAAAGCTGCATCAACCTCTTGAACCCTACCCAATTTCACATCATCTGCCGCTTGAGCCAAATGTGAGTATACAGCCAATTTGGCTTCGAGTTCAGTAATATAATTCTGTTGCTCCATATAATCATCATGGCAAAGAACAACAATATCCTCTTTACCGTTGACAGTAATAGCAACTGGATTTTTTCTGGATAAAGCTGAAATCTGTGCATAATTGCTTCTTAAATCCTTGGATGGTCTTATGGAGATTGCATTTGACATATCTATCGCCCCCTGTAGTCATATTATATTTTATTATGACTACAAGTGTCAAAGAATTTTATTAAACTCATATATCATACTCTGCCCCAGAATACATCTGGGAGACTTTATCCCCAAGTACCCTTTGCAAAATAGGGTAGGCTTCATCCCCGGTGCAATGACCAGTGATAACCATCTGGATCCCTGTGGCTTCAACTCGGTTTGCAAATTTCTCCACATCTTCAGGAAATGTTTTATATAAATGGAAACCACCGATTATAGCATATATTGGTGCACCATTATATTCCTTTTGCACTTCCCTAATTATATTATCCGCCCCGCCGTGGGAGCAGCTGTTAAATATTACAAGGCCTTTTTCGGTTTCAAAAACCAGACTCTGTTCATGAGCAAAAAGCTCAGGGAAAAACAAATCATTTTCCATGGTAAACATTTGCGCCTTTTTACCAGGCTCTGTCATATCAAATAAGTGCGGCACCAGAGTTACACCCTTACAGATTTCATAGATGCCATCAACATATTTTATTCTGGATTTGAACTTTTCCAGCCACCCCTTATGGATACCAATATATTCCATTTCCCCTTCCTTATTGGAATAGCAATTTTCTTTACATGAGCTCCTTAGTAACATAAATGCCTTTTGGTTTTCCTCAAAAAATGCGTCCATACCATCGGAATGATCATAATGGGCATGAGATAACACCGCCACATCTACCTGTGACAGATCCACTCCTGCCACCCTGGCATTATGGGAAAATCCCGCTGAGGCACCGGTATCCAACAGTATTTTCTTATCACCATATTCTATGTAAATTGAAAGGCCCCACTCATTTAACAAATTTACCGCTGGCAGATTGTCCATCAAAACCTTGATTTTCATATAATACACTTCTTTCTTCACGCCGTTTTCTCATGACAATATACACTGTTCATGAACAGTCATATAAGTATGAATATATTATAACGGTATAATTTAATTATTCCTACCTTGAACCTCATTATTCCATTCAGAAAAACCACAAGAAAAGGCCAGAACCACTCTAGAAATGGTCCTGGCCTTCTTTATTACAGGCGAAGTTTACATTTTCGCCTTAATTGATGGTG
>CACYCZ010000102.1 GCA_902773055.1 uncultured Bacteroidales bacterium | reverse complement strand
TTATTTCGCCCATTGACGGTATAGGCCCAAACGACCTGAACATCAACAGCCTCATTGAACGCGCCCAAGAAGGCCACATCCAGGAAATCATTCTCGCTCTGAGTCCTACAGCAGAAGGTGAAACAACAAGTTTCTTCATTTCACGCAAACTACAACCTTTCGGCATTAAACTCAGCACGATTGCCCGTGGAGTCTCTGTTGGCGAAGAACTTGAATACACTGACGAGATCACATTAGGAAGAAGTATTGTCAACAGAATTGAATTTAAGAATAAAGAACTATGACAAAAAGCATGAAAAAACTCTTGGCACTATATTTTGCCATCTGGATTACGCCCCTCGTTCTCGGTTTACTTTATGTCAGTGGCTTAACAGGCAGCCGCCACGCATTTTTCAGCGAAATGACAACCTATATCATTCAATTCCTCATCATTGTCATTTCTTTCATGAACATCTACTTCAGCCTGAAACTATTCACGTTCAAGTCTGTCAGCCGCTCAATTCGCAACAATCCGGAAAAAAATCTCCAGATATACATCAACTGGAACATATTCAGGTATATCTGCTACATTCTCCTCATTGTTGCCAATCTGTTTATATATTACAGCACTGAAACAGGCGACGTCTGCCTCGCTATCACAGGCGCCCTGCTCCTTGCTTCATGCTTTTGCTTTCCTTCCGAGAGCGAATGCCGATACATCATAACAGCAAAAGAAGAGCCTAAGTAACAAATGGAGCTCACGGCAATCATCGTCAGTTATAACGTCAAGTACTACCTTGCACAATGCATCACGTCTTTGTACAAGGCTCGTCCTGATATTGAGATTGTCGTCATGGATAACAACTCGCACGATGGTACTGAAGAGTACATTCACAAGATATTCAGTCAGGAATATGGCACTAGCCTCCATTTCATCAGCAACAAGGAAAACATCGGCTTCGGGAGAGGCAACAACCGGGCCCTGAAAGAAGCTCACGGCAGATATATACTTTTTATTAACCCCGACACATTTGTCAGCGAGGACAGCCTGTCTGCCTGCCTGGCATTCCTGCATTCCCACCCTGACGCCGGCATCATAGGCACCCGCATGCTCAACATCAACGGCACTTTTGCCAGAGAATCTCGCCGCGGTGTCCCCATGCCTATGACTTCGTTCTATAAGCTGTGCGGTCTTGCTTCGCTATTTCCCAACTCGCCTATCTTCGGCAAATATTACATGCAGCATCTGGATGCAACACAAGTATGCAAAATTGATATCGTAAGTGGTGCATTTATGATGATTTCCAAGGCTTTACTAGAACGCTACGGGGCTTTTGACGAGGATTTTTTCATGTATGGTGAAGATATCGAACTGTCGTTCCGTATCATGAAACAGCACTATCAGAACTACTATATCCCCACACGGATACTTCACTATAAAGGAGAAAGCACCAACAAGGCTTCGCGCAAGTACATCAACGACTTCTATATGGCTATGCTCATCTTTTTCAGGAAGCATCATCCCCATGCCCGTCTCCTCTATCCGATAATCTATATCTCGGTATATCTGCTGTCCTTCAAGGCAACCCTCGCACAATGGTTTGTCAGAATGCGGAACAGACTGGGATTGGGCCAGAACAGCCATGCCCGATATCTGTTCTGCGGAAGCGAGAAAATGCTCAGCCAGGCAAGAGTCATTTCTTCGGAGGCTTCGCTTGACAGTACGTTTGAGGCAGCCCGCGGAGCTTCACCCTCAGAGATACTTTCCAGCATCACAGAAGAAAAGATACCAACTTATATAGTCTTCGACATGGACACCTTTACCTATGCCGACATTCTGGAGGCTTTCGATGCTACCGGCAAGACCAACCTCATGATAGGCACTCACTACCCTGCTTTAGGTCTGGTCCTTACCAACGAAGATACGTTTACCCTAAATATTCAAGACAATGATTGAAACCAATCTGCTGACAGGCAAGCATGTCAGCCTCCGTGCTATTGAGCCCGAAGACCTGGAGATTTTATACACACTGGAAAATGATACCAATATATGGGACATCAGTTCCATACATGTGCCTTATTCAAGATATACCCTTAAACAGTTTATTGCCAAAGGCACCCACGACATATACACCGACAGACAACTCAGGCTGATGATTGAGTCGGTAGAGGACGGCACTGTAGCCGGCATTGTTGACCTCATTGAGTTCAACCCCTACCACCACAGGGCTGAAATCGGAATCGTACTGGCGCGCGACTATCGCAAGCAAGGCATCGGCACAGAAGTATTGCAGTTGATAGAAAGGTATGCCGTCCGATACCTCCAACTGAAGCAAATCTACGCATACGTCAGTTCCAGGAATGAAGCATCCGTCAAACTGTTCCAGAAAGCAGGCTACCAACCCACTGCAACCCTGAAACAGTGGATTTATCAGGACAAGGAATACATCGACGTCATTTTTTATCAAAAAATTTTTTAAAAAAAACTGCAAACACTTTGTTGGTATGAAAAAACTTTATACCTTTGCATCGCTTTAGAGAAAGCTACACACTGGTGCGTTAGTTCAGTTGGTTAGAATACATGCCTGTCACGCATGGGGTCACGAGTTCGAGCCTCGTACGCACCGCGGAAAGAGAGATTGAAAAATCTCTCTTTTTTGTTTCCCCTTATTTCCACCCCAACCGTCTTTTTCCCTTATCACACTATAGCCACGTCATTCCGGCATATTGGGCAGACAACTATAATATGCATATCTATTGATTACGCCGGCAAACTAAAATTATGCACAAGGGTTACCTTATGCATGACTGATATGAAATTTTACACAATTTAACAATATTCTGCATTTTTACTTTCCCGTCTGCACACCCCCAAATTTTCTCTGGCTTTACAGTTTTTGCCGGCAGGCCTGCGCGTTGAAACTGGAAAGCCTGCCAGCAAAAACCAGCAGGCCTACAAAATTCACCCCCTCCACAGCACTTCAGGACGGGGGTGTCATCCCGTTGTAAAAAAACACCCGGAATGTTAATATTTGTTTAATACATATATACTTTCAGCAGGCCGAACGGAAGAATCGGCACAGTTCAGGAAACAATGTGATTCATGCCAAGTTCCAGTCTCTATTTCATGGTCATATGAAAAAAAATTCGTATTTTTGGCTTCAATAAACCAAACCATTCAACAACCTACAATATTACAAACATGAAAGGAACAATATTATATCTGGTTTTCATTTTCTTAGGCATTACATCTCTATCGGCTCAGAACACATGGTATGACCCCATGACCTACAGCGATGAACCCTGGCTGTGCGGCCGAGCCTGGAACCAGGAAATCGGCAAGAGCTATACCCGCATGCCTGAAAGACTGAAGTCAACACTGCCGACTGCAGTATGGACATTGTCCAGACAAGGAGCAGGACTGTCTGTCCTGTTCACGACAGATGCTACCGACATTACTGTCAAATATACCGTTTCAAACTACAGTCCCAGCTACAAGAACATGACGGCACTGAACCACAGTGGAGTCGATCTGTATGCCAAAGGCTCCGACGGAGCGTGGCACTGGATAGGCAACCACGCCAAATACACATATGGCACAAAGTCGGGAGACAGCCACACGTTCACATTCAAGAATCTGGCAACAGAGAAAGGCGGCATGCTGTTCCGCCTGTTGCTCCCCATGTACAACACCGTGACCTCACTTCAGATAGGCGTACCGACGAAAAATACTTTCCATTTCAACCGCGAAACCGAAACGCGCCCCATAGTAGCCTACGGTTCCTCCATCCTGCAAGGAGCCTCCCCCTCGCGGCCAGGCCTGGCCTGGACACATATCGTCCAGCGTGAGTTGGATTTCCCTGTCGTCAATCTGGGATTTTCGGGCAATGCTTTCCTTGAAGGCGCTCTCTTTGATGCCATGAGTGAGATTGACGCCAGCGTATACATCATTGACGCCATCCCCAACAGCAACTCCCTGGGAGACGAAATTGTAAACCGCACCTTGGCCGGCGTAGAGAAAATACGTGCCAAGACCGATGCCCCCATCCTGCTGGTCGAAGCAGGCGGAAGCGCTGACCCCATCTTCTACCCTCAGTATAACAAAGTATATCAGACTGGCAATTCACGTCTGAAAGAAGCCTATGACATCTTGGACGAAAGAGGTGTAGAAGGCATCTATTACCTGACCCAGGAAGATATCGGTTTCGGCGAAGACGCCCAGATTGAGGGTACCCATCCCAACGACATCGGTATGCGCTGCTATGCCGACGCCTATAACAAGAAACTCCGGGAAATATTCAAGCAGCACCCCGCATCGGTAAAAGCAGTCAAGGCTGACGCCGACAACGAAGCAACAGACTACTATGATGCCCTCGGACGCAAAGTCAGCCAGCCGAGCAAGGGGAAAATATACATCAGCAAAGGGCGGAAAATACTGAAGACCAAATGAATCACCGCCCAACCAACTGATTTATCCCGCACATACCGCTATCATGATTATACGCAGTGCTAAATATTTCAACGGTTGCACATCATTGGACAAATGTCCCAAGAGCGACTTCCCCGAATTTGCCTTTATAGGCCGTAGCAACGTCGGGAAGAGCAGCCTTATCAACATGCTGACGCTGAACGGCAAACTGGCCATGACCTCACAGAATCCAGGAAAGACCATCCTGATAAACCATTATCTCATAAACGGGAATTGGTTTCTTGTCGACCTGCCAGGCTATGGCTATGCCAGACGCGCCAAGAGCGAGACGGCAAGATTCTCAAAAATGATCTACGACTACATTGACGGCCGGCAAACGCTCTACAATCTGTTTGTCCTCATTGACAGCAACATCCCCCCACAAAAAATCGATCTGGACTTTATCCAATGGCTGGGAGAACACGCCGTACCCTTCAGCATCATCTTCACCAAGAGCGACAAGAGTTCGGCATCTGCCGTACAAAGGAATATCAAGACCTTCAACGAAAAACTGCAGGAAACATGGGAAGAACTGCCCCCTTACTTCATAAGCAGTTCTGCCAAAAAGACCGGACGTGAAGACATACTGGACTATATCGACTCCATACTGAAAGCCATTCCATCATGACCCTTTCCCCTATAAACATACGACTCAACGATATAAGGCTGTATGGCCATCACGGCATAACCCCCGAAGAACAGGCTGTGGGAAACCATTTCATCATCAACCTCACGATGACCATAGATGCCGGCATTGACGACTTTGACGAAGACACATTGGAACGAACCATCAACTATGCAACCGCCTACAGCCTTATCAATGAGGAATTTACCAAGCCATCGGCCACACTTGAAAACCTCGCCGTGCGCATCCTGAAAAAACTGTTCACGACCTTTCCCCCACTGAAGGAATCCCATATAGAAATAAAGAAAATCAATCCGCCCCTCTCTGCTGACTGCGCCTCGGCATCGGTAGAGATAGGTATGCAACGATAAGTTCTCCGCCAAATGACGAAAAGCATTTTCAGCCTCATACTCGCAGTGACGCCGCTCATCTACAGCAAAGCCCTTAAGCCTGAGAGCATTCAGAAAATAGACCAGCTCTGTTGCGACCTCTTTCCTCAGGATGAGCCCGGAGCCGCCGTACTGATTATGCAGGGAAACAAAATCGTCTTTGACAAAGGATACGGCATAGCCGACATCAACAGCCGCGAACCCATTGACGGCAATACATTTTTCAACATAGCATCCGTATCAAAACAATTTACAGCTACGGCCATCCTTCAATTAGCCGAGCAAGGCAGGCTGTCGTTAGAAGATCCCGTAAGCAAATACTATCCCGAGTTCAAGGCTCCGTTCTGGAAAGACATAAAAATAAAACATCTCCTATCGCACTCCTCAGGCATACCCGATGCGCGAAGCGGACTGACACGCCAGCAACGCATCTACGGAGACGAGAAACTAGCCGTCGCATATCTCAACGACTTGAACTACACTCATTTTGCGCCGGGGACCAATTACGAATACATCAATCCCACATTCGTACTGCTGGGAGACCTCGTCAGTCGGGTCAGCGGCAAACCCTTTACACAATACATGCAACAGCATATATTTCTGCCGGCAAAAATGAAATCAACCCTGTATTTCGACCGCGACCATCAAGCCGACATACCACACATGGCCCACGGATATGAATACGGAGACCTGAGCAATATGTCGGAAGAGCACAGCGCCTCGGCGGCCTCCAGAGGAACTGATAAAAAATGGTATGAGTACGACTATGGCGAAGAAACCTTCTTTGCCACACGTCCCGACGGCGGCATATATACCTCAACCCATCAATTTATACTCTGGGAAAAAGCCTTGCGAAAAAACAAAATCATCAGCCAGGCAAGCCTTACGCTGGCTCATACACCACACACCTATGTCAGCGGCAGCACCTTCAGCGATTACCAGAACCGGCCAAATACCTGGTACGGATACGGATGGTTCATCGAGCCGCAGACACCTGAAAGCCCACTCAAGATATATCATACTGGAGATAACGGCGGTTTCAAAATCCTCGCCGCCCGCTATCCACACACAAAGACCCTGATTCTTATCTTTGCCAACCGCACAGATTGGGACAGATATGAAGTCATGGGAAAAATAGAAAAAATCCTAAAACTATAGCATCATGCGTTTTTACAAAATCATCATCCCAATTTTAGCGTTAGCCATCATGCCCACCAAATCCCTTTCATGGGGAAGAATGGGACATGCCGTCGTTGCAGAAATTGCCGATCAGCATCTGACACCTCAGGCCAAGAAAAAACTGCAACAGTATCTCAACGGAGCTTGCATCCGCACTATTGCCTCTGATGCCGACAAATACAGGGCACAGTGGACAATTGATTTAGGTTTTCATCCCACAAATCCAGACGCTGCACGTCTCAAATGGCTGAAGAAATTTGATTTCACGACACCGACAAACATTTCACCGGTAAGCCATAGCGTAACAGTAAACAAGAACAATAAATCATACCGCACAGATAATCTAAACGGAGCGTATATCAACAACTGTGCATACTACGTTAATCTCTACGGCAAGAAACTAAAGAAAGAAGCCGCAACAATGGACCCTCAGGAGCGCAGGCGCGAAATATCCCTGATTGTTCATCTCATCGGCGACATGCACTGTCCGCAACATATCGTGTACATACCGAACGATTCCCTCAAGGGAGGATTCGACGTTACATTCAAAGGGAAAAAGACACGCTATCACGCTTTCTGGGACACATATGTAGTCGTTGCTGATGCTACGAAAGACACTCTGGAATATGCTCGCGGAATAGACACGGCAACGCCGAGAGAAATCAAGAAAATCTGCAAAGGCAATATCTTCAAATGGGTACAGAAAAGTGCAGAAGACTCCTGGCCAGCCCACAAATATCAGGCTGACGACGTACTGCCAGACAATGCAATCGAAGACTTCAAACCACTCGCACACTCACAGTTGCGCAATGCAGGTTACAGGCTCGCAGCATTCCTAAACAACATCTTTAAATGAAGAAAACAACTTTCTTGCTTGCCCTGCTGTTCATCTGCATCAGCAGCCGTGCTGAAGAAGCCCGGATTCCGTATATTGCCAACACCCCACAGGAAGCTTATGAAATACCCCAGCTCCTGCAGCAACATCACGTGAAATACCATACTCTAACCTATTGCAACTGGAAAGAATATCCCTACAAGCCCTTTGCTCAATTTGCGATGGCATATACCCCATCGGCCATAATCATAGCCTATCGGGCCAAAGAATACGATATCAGAGCACAATACACACAGGACCAAGACCCTGTCTTTAAGGATGCATGCATGGAATTCTTCATACAGCCAGCGGACGATTCAATATACTACAACTTTGAATGCAACTGTTTAGGCTATATTCTGATGCAGGCAGGAACCACGACCCGTCCACGAGACGAGGCCTCTCAGGCTATCTTGAAGAACATAAAACGCTGGACCAGCATCAGCAGGGAACAGATCAGGCAAGCCGGAAAGAAGGCAACCTCTTGGGAAGTGGCGTTGATCATACCATACACCAGCTTCTATATGCACCATATCCACAGCCTCGCTGGCAAGAATGTCCGGGCTAATGTATATAAATGCGGCGGAACAAAGCAATACACGCACTATGTCAGCTGGAGTCCCATAAAGACTCCAAAGCCCAACTTTCACACACCTGAGTATTTCGGGCAAATGACTTTCATCGCGCCATAAAAATATATACACGCTATCAAGAACAAGCAATTTATGAGTAATCATCAACCCAATCACAATAATTTCACAAGCAAAATCGGATTAATCCTTGCCACTGCAGGCTCAGCAGTCGGATTAGGCAACATCTGGCGCTTTCCTGTCCTGGCAGGACAGAACGGTGGTGCAGCATTTCTTATTTTATATATATTTTGCGTCATCCTGATAGGCCTGCCCCTGATGGTCGGAGAATTTATCATAGGACGCCACGCACAGAGCAACACAGCATATGCCTTCAGCAAATTAACGAACCATAAAATATTCAAGAATATAGGAAGATTCGGAGTCTTCACAGGCTGGTTCATTCTCTGCTATTACATCGTCGTTTCCGCATGGGCTCTCGATTATCTTGTTGATGCCATTCTGGGGCGCTTCGGCAAACTGTCGGAAGCCGGCAATGCCCAAGTCTATGCCGATTACTTTCATGATTTCATTACCAATCCTTATCTCCCCGTCATCTATACCATTATCTTCATTCTTCTCTCCCATTTGATAATCATCCGGGGAGTAAAGAAAGGCATTGAGAAATTTGCAAAGTTTCTGATGCCACTGCTATTCATCATCATGCTGATATTGGTCGTCTTTTCCATATTCACGGAGGGAGCACAAGAGGGTCTGACATTTCTTTTCAAGCCCGATTTCACAAAAATAACTTTCTCAACCATCCTGACGGCAATGGGACAGGCATTCTTTTCTATGAGCATCGCTATGGGCTGCCTCTGCACATTTGCCTCCTACTTTACCAAAGAGGCAAACCTGATTAACACAGCCTTCAAGGTCGGCGTCATCGACACACTGGTAGCAGTCATGAGCGGCATCATTATTTTTCCCGCTGTATTTTCCGCTCACTTTGCTGTCAATTCGGGAGCCTCTTTGGCTTTCATAGCTCTTCCCAATGTCTTCCAGCAAGCTTTTTCTCATCTCCCGACAGTCAGCTATATCATATCCATCCTATTCTATTTCCTGCTCGTACTCGCCACTTTAACCTCCGTCATCTCCCTTCACGAAGTACCTACAGCCTTTCTTGCGGAACACTATAAAATATCCCGTACAAAAGCCACTTCGATTGTCACTGCAACCGTATGTTTCTTTGGCACAATCTGCTCACTCTCCAACGGCGTCCTCAGTGATATCACAATATCAGGAAAGAACATATTTGACCTGTTTGACTATGTTTCAGGACAGATATTCCTGCCCATCGGCGGCCTGCTGATTGCCGTCTTCGTCGGATGGTCTATGGATAAAGACATTATCCGAAACCAGCTGACCAACTTCGGCACTATCCCCGGTAAGGGTGCAACAACCATCATATACCTATTGAAGTACGTTATACCCGTCATTACACTTCTCATATTCCTCAGCGGACTAAACATTATTAAATTATAACCTATGAAACAAATCTTATCAGTTTTTCTTCTTTACATCGGTCTGGCAACCTGCCTGCTTGCCCAGCATCCCTACGATGCCATCAAACAGGATATCCGCAGAGCCGGAGGGGTTTTCAACCTGTACAACTTTGACACAGCGCCAGCAGCCAAAGCCCCCAAGGGATATAAACCTTTTTATATCAGCCATTATGGGAGACACGGTGCCCGCATGAGCTCCTACAGCACAACATATGAAACAATGTTACAGATGCTGACCGAAGCACACGAGCAAAATAATCTGATGGCAAAGGGAGAAAACTTTTACCAGAAATACAGCCTTTTCTACCCCCAACTGAGATTGCGTGGTGGTGATTTGACAACACGCGGGCAGAAAGAGCACCATAATCTTGCACATAGAATGTACACAAACTACAGGCAGGTCTTCAAGAAAGGTATCAAGGCAACTGCCGCCAGTACCACTTCGCCTCGTGCCATGATGAGCATGTATGCGTTTCTTGAAGGATTAAGAGAATGCTGCCCGGACATTACCATAGCTTCCTCTGCCTCGGCTGCCGACGTCATTCCTCTCAACCCATTTTCAGTGAGCAATCCCGATTGTAGCGCAACCGATGCAGGGTTCTTAAATCCCAATGCGGTTTGGTTGGACCAATTAGATGCATTCTATATTAAAATGCTCCATCCAGCAGACTTCCTTTCTAACATCTTTAAGGATATTGAGCCTGTCAAGAAATACGGCAACCTCTATGATGTGGAACAGCTGTTCTATGAAATATGCTGCTCTGCCCAGTGCATGGAAGACAAAGAACAGCTTTGGGATATTTTTGACATTGATGAACTCTGCCACTTCTGGGAATGGAACAATCTCAAATACTACCTCTCCAAAGGTCCGGCAGCCCATTCCAACGGTCGCCAGTGGGCATTTGTATGGCGCACCCTGCAAGATGTCATTGACAAGGCTGAAATTGCCTTCCAGTCCTCGACACCAGTCATTGACCTACGCTTCGGCCACGATATTATCCTGATGTCAATGATGACTCTTTTGGACATCAAAGGCTGGAATGATGCTGTCAAGGATGAAGATGTCAAATATGTATGGCATGCTTACGATATCCCAATGGCATCTAATTTCCAGTTTATTTTTTACCGGAACAAGCAGAACGATATTCTTGTCAGATACATGCTTAATGAGGTGGATCAGGAACTTCCGATAAAATCAGACATTGCGCCTTATTACAAGTGGGAAGACTTTAAAAAATTTGCTCTGCAACGCATTGGGGTTGCAAAGCAAATCTTGAAGAACACAACGCCTCCGCCTAAGAAGGCACATGCTAAAGAGCGTAAAAGTAGTTTAGGATAAAGTTTATCCTAAACTACTTTTATTTTTCTTCTTTTCAATCTGCCCCTTCAGGGCATCTACACAAGAGTCTATTGCCTCTTCAAACGTGTCGCTCGTCTTTTGAGCATGCAGGCCACCGACCGTTATGGACACTTCCTTGTTCATAGCACTTTGAGGTTTATTGATTTTGAATACCACCTGTGCCGTTTCTGCATCGGTAAAGCGCTCAAGTTTTCCAACCTTTTTCTCTGTGTATGCTACCAATTTATCCGTAGCATCAAAATGTAATGATTGAATTTTGACTTCCATGACAATCTGTTTTAAAATTCTTCAAAACAAATATACGCAACTTCCCCTTAAAGTCCAAATAAAAATAAATTTTTTTTTTATTTAAACATCAGTTCGTCTTTTCCAGACTTCTTTGAGATGTGTATAACATGGTCATTAGCAACAGCATCCTCCATAATAAGGGCACCGAGGCCATTTTCTATGTATGTCTGGATAGCACGCTTCAACGGCCGTGCCCCGTATTTGCTGTCATAACCCTTTTCCACAAGGAAATCCATTGCCGCAGGAGTCAGGACAAATTTATAGCCCATCTTATCCATACGTTCTCTCAGTTTGTTTAATTCGAGCTTGGCAATTTTGGCAATAGATTTTTTTGACAGCGAATTGAACATAATCACCTCGTCAAGTCTGTTGATGAACTCAGGAGCGAAATGCTTGTTCAGCGATTTCATTATCAGGCTATTTGTCTGCTCTTTATTCTCTGCGTCTGTCGGTGTATGGAATCCTATTGAACGGCCGAATTCAGACACCTCGCGTGAACCGCTGTTGGAGGTAAATATTATTATCGTGTTTTTGAAATCCACCGTTACGCCTGTCGAATCAGTCAGGCGCCCCTCGTCCATAACCTGCAGAAGGATATTGAACACATCGTGACTTGCCTTTTCTATTTCATCCAGCAAGACTATTGAGTATGGACGACGACGGACCTGTTCTGTCAACTGTCCTCCCTCATCGTATCCCACATATCCCGGAGGAGCGCCAACAAGGCGGCTTGTGGAATATTTTTCCATATATTCACTCATGTCGATACGGATAAGTGCATCTTTACTGCCAAACATGTATTCTGCCAGTTTTTCTGCCAGATAGGTCTTGCCTACTCCGGTAGGTCCCATAAACATGAATGTCCCGATGGGTTTATTAGGATCTCTCAGCCCTATTCTGTTTCTCATGATTGCCTTGACCAGCTTGTCAACAGCATCATCCTGCTCTATTACAGCACCCTGCAGCGCATGGCCGAGTCCCTTGATACGGATACTTTCGGATTTTGCCATTCTCTGAACGGGTACACCGCTCATTAGAGATACAGTATTTTCAACATCCTCTATACCGACAACTTTGCACTGCTCTGCCAACTGCGTTTCCCAATTTTCCTTTTCCTCCTTCATCGTTGCCTCCAGCTTTGTTTCCAAATCTCTCAAATTGGCAGCAAGTTCAAAATCCTGCTGGCGAACAGCTACGCTCTTGCGACCGGCAATATCTTCCAATTGTTTCTTATACTGCAAAATGACATCAGGAACAACCACTTCACCCATACGCACACGCGACCCTGCCTCGTCCAGCGCGTCAATAGCCTTGTCGGGCTGTGAACGTTCAGTAATATAGCGACTGGTCAGTCTGACACAAGCCTCCAATGCTTCATCTGTATATCTGACGTGGTGATGCTCTTCGTATTTGTCCTTTATATTCTTTAATATCTCCAGTGTCTCCTCCGGCGTGTTTTCTTCTACTATTATTTTCTGAAAACGACGCTCAAGGGCACCATCCTTTTCAATAGTTTTCCGATATTCTTCCACTGTCGTGGCACCTATACACTGAAGTACACCTCTGCTCAAGGCAGGCTTCAGCATGTTTGCCGCATCCATGCTCCCTGCAGCAGAACCTGCACCGACCAATGTATGTATCTCATCTATAAACAATATGATTTCCGGATGATCTGTCAGTTCCTTCACTACCCCCATCATACGCTCCTCAAACTGGCCTCTATATTTTGTGCCAGCAACAAGAGAGGACATATCCAGCGCCACAATACGCTTGTCAATCAGAGCCGAGGGCACATTCATTGAGACAATCCGCTCTGCCAAGCCTTCTACGATAGCCGTCTTGCCCACACCGGGAGCACCGATAAGAATCGGATTATTCTTCTTGCGGCGACTGAGTATCTGGGCAATACGCTCTATTTCTTTTTCTCTCCCGACAACAACATCCATCTTTTTCAAGGCTGCATTGCGCGTCATGTCCGTTCCATACTTATCCAGAAGAGGCGTGTCGCTCTCCTTGCCAGACTGAGATGCCTGTGTTGCCTTCTCGGTGTGGGGAGAATTAGGGGGCAACATTTCTTCATCGTCATCCTCTTCATCATCCAGATGCATGTCTGCACTGGTCGGCTTATTGATCAAGAGTTCTGAAACTTTTTCATAATCAATACCATTCTGATTCAGTACCCGACAGGCATGGCTTTCGGTATTTTTCAGAATAGCCAGCAACAAATGTTCCGGCCTCACCAGCGCATCACTCTGAGATACAGCCTCATCAATAGCATCCTTAAGTGCCCTGGTAGCGGAAATCTCCAGAGTATATTCATTAAGCTGAGCCGGTTGCTCACCCCATACATCGTTGATATTAGCCAAATGGGTTTCCAAATCATCAACCATCCTGTCTTTGTCCTCACACAAAGAGTTGATAATAGCAGCCGCGCGATTATAACCTTCCTTAATAATACCCAGCAGGAAGTGCTCTGAACGAATTCTGGTATTGTGCAAGCGCACCGCTTCATTCCGACCGATTAGAAGGCTCTGTGAAAAATCTTTTGAATACTGTTTTGCCACGGTTTGATAAATTACATTATTGTATAAACAAAAATCGTACCAAAATTTATTTTTCCCTCACAAGCAACTACTTTTTATCAACATTAAGGCCAGAAACGAGTCAACCGTATTCAGAAAAAAAACAAACATGCGAGATATTTCAAGAACAAGACATCAATAATCCATTACATTTTTCCAAGGTAAAATTCAATGCAATATCACATTTTTACAAAATTTGGGCTGCAGATATTGCCTGTTTCTAATATCAAAATATAGAATTTAATATTTTTTTTACAGATAGTTTTTCTATTTTCCTCGGTAATTTATGACAACATTATACGGTCGTTTGTGGAGTTTTTGCCCGGTTTTGGTGATCATTGCATACGATTCGACGGCTATTTTTGACCTAAATTTTTTTTCATACACAAAAGTAGAATAAAACATCACGCAACGACCTGGAAATATCGCCCCTTACTAGCAACAAACAACTGAATATCAAAAACATTCCATTTCCTTGGTTTTCCCCGTGCGTTACAGCGTTACAGTGTTACAGTTTGGGAATAGGTAACCCAAAATATCAAAAGTGAATTCTCTCTCTCTCTCTCTATATATATATAGATAGATAGATAGATAGGCTTGTTTTTAGGGTAGGCGAAAGGCTTTGCATGAACTGTAACATTGTAACGGTGTAACGCATGATTTTTTTGTTTTTTTTAGAAAAAAGTTGCCTTGGAATTCGAGAACCACAATGAGGTCGCCGTACCTTCGCACTGTCAATAGGAGAGGCCGATTTTGCAACGAAGCCATGCAGCACTTGCGCCACCGCATCGCAGCAAATGCTACAAAGCCACGCAGCAAAAAAGATCGATTTTCGGAGACATCCATTTGCAAGAGGAAGAGAGAGTAATAAACTATTTTTTCAACCAACAAACTAAAAACAAATATGGGATGTTCTAAAATTAATACAGCTTACAATCAGATAAATCTGATAATATTTCAATCATACAACTGTACCTTTTCTGTACCAAACAGCGTGAGCATAAAGAAGACAGCAATACGTAGGAAACCGATAATGAGAATCTCTTTGAAGAGGAACTCATCATAGAGACCCTGTCTGCAATGGGCAATCCACTCAAATTATTGTCTGCGCTGGTGGACTTTGAGATGTTCCATCCCGAGTCGATGAACATTCAGGTAAAAAGGGACCGCAAATCAGCTGACGAACTCCAAGGCAATGATTATATCATCAATCCCTATCATGCCCCGTTCACTTACCAGCCTGCCGATGTAATGCACAAGTAGAAATGAGAAGAAAGCGCTCCCCCTATCAACAATATCCCTTTCTCATTTATTTCCCAAGAGTACCGGCTTCACTGTACCTCGTTTGATCTGTCCCAACAGGCTAATGGCCACGGTATCTGGTTCACGGCGTTGGAATGCATAATAGCCTATGAGAGGAACACCTGCCTCCTGCATGCGCCTTACCCATGTTGTCAACTTAACACTGTCCGCCGGACCATCACGCGTTCCGTCTGCAGCCAGTTCTCTGATTATCAGTCCATGGTCTGAAACTGCCACAGCATCTGCAGGAACATCGGTTGAAATATGAGCAGGATGGACAGCACGGTATTGAAATCCTGAAGGCACAGTGCCTGGAAAACCGCCCTCACCATTATAAATCAACACGTATCCAGAAAGAACCAGAATGCAATATTGCTCCAACCGTTTACCGGCATCTGTCTGCGTCTCGGCTACAGGCTGGACATAGACGCCCCGCGGACCTCCTTTCCTGACAATTCGGACCAACTTGTGCGCCATATCTTCCACATCTTCAAGCAAAGGGCCGGTATCACCATATTTACGGTGTCCCATATTGTCATTCACGACAGAAACAAACAATGCCAGTCCACGCTTGCGGCACTGACGTAGCAGCCAGTTGTATTGCCGCCCTACATGATGCACCATTTGCGGTTCCACGTCTGCCCCCAGCATACAAGCTCTATGATGTAACCATCCACGCCGTTTTGCTGCATCTGGTCCAATTCTGCGATAAGTTTTTCTCTCGAATCCATCCAATGGTTGACACGCCCGTACATATATAACGTCTCATCAGGCTTTATGCCCGGCTGTGCAACAGACAGGAGGTACAGCCACAGCAAAATGACAAAGACAGCATGCCGTTTCATATAATTAACAGGTATAGTAAAGAATTATTCAGAGGGATACAGCCGGCAAGCATCAATCTACCTTCTCTATAGCAGACTCCTCGGGCAAGTCCTCGTCGTCGGTATCATCGTCTGATTCGTCATCATTTCTCAGACGATTCTGCTGGGCACGTCCTACGATAAGGATACTGATCTCATAAAGCATCCATATCGGAAGTGCCACGATAGACAGGGTAAACGCATCTCCTGTCGGCGTTATGATAGCCGAAGCTATCAGGATTATCACGATGGCATGACGCCGGTATGCCTTCATGAACTTGTCATTAATCAAACCCAGCTTTGCCAATATCCAGCATAGCATAGGCAATTCAAACACGATGCCCATCACCAGGTTCATCATCAACAGAGTATCCATATAACTCTGAAGAGTAAGCATATTGGCCACCTCCTCGCTGACCTTATAGTTCCCGAGGAAATTAACCGTCATAGGGAAGATTGCAAAATAGTTCAGCGCCGTACCTATCATGAACATGACATACACACCGCCGACAAGCTTGACAGCATACTTTCGCTCATTCTCGTAGAGACCGGGAGAGACAAAACAGAATATCTGATACAGGATATAAGGTGAAGACAGCAGGAAACCGGCATAAAAAGCAGTCTTCATGTGAATCATAAACTGCTCTGTCAGCCCGATATTCATCAACCCCACCCTGTCGGGATGAATACCGAGAAGCCTGTATGTAACAAAGTCGCTCTCGCAGGGAGCCAAGACAATGCTGAACAATAAATCCTTGAAGCAGAAAGCCACGACGGAAAGGCTCACGGTTACCAAAGCAATCTTAAACAGGCAACCGCGCAACACATCCAAATGATCCCAGAATGTACCTACATTCTGGTTATCAACAGGCTCTGCCATATATTATCAACGAAATTATTTAGTTTGAGTCGGAGTATTTTCACTCTTATTGTCATCCTCAAGTTCGTCTTTTCCACTGACCCCATCACGGAAACTACGGACGCCCTTACCTAAACCCTTCATCAATTCAGGTATTTTCTTGCCACCGAAGAGCAGCAACACAATAAGTGCAATAATTATAATTTCTTGACCATGCATTCCAAACATAAAAAAATTATTTTGCGTTTTACACGACAAAATTAAGGAAAACCGATGAAATGCTAAAATAAAAACAAGAAAATTGTACTTTTGCACAGAAAATAAAAAACAAAAGAAACTTTTTGCCACCGTATAACCTGTTGGCCGAGGCAATTTATAAAAACAAAGAATGAAACATATATTACTTATCCTGATATGCACGGCGTTTACCTGCACTTTTGCCCAAAATAAACTTCCCCAATGGCGTGAAGGCGAAATGGAAATTCACCATATCTATACAGGACGCGGAGAATGCACTTTTCTTATACTGCCCGACGGAACAACCATGCTGATTGGCGCCGGCGATGCCAAGGCAACGGAGGAATGCCAGTTCATAACACCTCACATCAAGACACCTGTGGCGGAAAAGATTACATCATATATCAAGGCCCTGTTGCCGCCAGGAACCGACAGCATTGACTACCTTCTTGCCAGCAACCTGAATCCGGAACAGATAGGAGGACTTGACGAACACACTCAACACACCAATGGCCGCGAACCCGACTATTTCCTTACGGGCATCCCTGCCATCTGCGAAAAATTTCATTTCAGCAAACTCATCGACAGGGATTTCCCCATCTACAACTACCCTATTCAGAATCTGAAGCTTGAAGCCAAAAACTATGTCAACTTCATTCGTTATCAAACCCTGAAGAATCATCTTCAAGCAGAGCATTTTGACGTAGGAAGAAACACCCAGATTACATTGCGCAAGAAACCACAAAAATACGGCCGCTATTTCCAAATACTCAATCTTGCTGCAAGCGGAAACATCTGGACAGGCAAGGGACTGAACAGCATTCCCCTTTTTGCACTGAAACACAATTTCAAATACAGAAATAACGAAAATACCATGAGCATCGCCATACGCATCAACTATGGCAGCTTCAGCTATTACACGGGCGGCGATCTTGCAGGTAATATTGAATGGAGACCTGACAGTATCACCGGCATAGACCATTTGGTCGGACGAACATGCGGAAAAGTCGATGTATGCAAAGCCAATAACGGTTGTTCAGCCGCATCAAATTCGCAGGAGTTTATCCAGCATGTCAAGGCCAAGAACTATATAGTCATGCCCTGGAATGACAAACAGCTAGATCCAGTCACAATGGAACGGCTTATCACCTCGGAAGAGAAAACTGCCATACCACAGATATTCTCCACACAATATCCGGAAAAATACAATCCTCTCAATCACAGGTATATGTGGGGAGACCATGCCTGCCCCCATACCGGCAACATCGTTGTCAAGGTGACAAACAAAGGGAAGTCCTATAAAATCTATGTCGTCGATGACGAACTGAAAATCAAAGCCAAGTATTAGAGAATAGCACCTCCGATGCAACCGCAAAGGAGAACTATCCACTACATCATACTTCACTCTGTTTCAACTGCTCGACAAAGCGGTCAATTTTTTGCATTTCCTCAGGGATATTGATTCGCTGAGGACAATGAGAGAGACATTCACCACATCCTACACAATACCGGGCCTGGCGAAGTTTTGGCACAGAGCGATCATACCCTATCAGAAACTGACGGCGATACTTGGCATAATTTTCATCCTTCGGTGATATAGGCAAACGGTTTTCTGTCTTTACCTTATTGTAATGAACAAAGATTGCCGGTATATCCAAACCATAAGGACAAGGCATACAATACTTGCAATCATTACACGGAATGGTCTCAAAGCCGACAATCTCTTCGGCAATATCCTTATGCAGATAAGTCATCTCCTCATCAGTCAAAGGTACCAGAGGGCAATACGACAACAAGTTGTCTTTCAAGTGGTCCATATAGGTCATACCGCTCAGAACAGTCAAGATACCTTCGTTTGTACCAGCATAACGGAATGCCCATGAAGCAACAGAACGCTCAGGGTCCTTGCGTTTCAACTTAACCGCAACTGGATGAGGCACATTAGCCAAACGACCGCCCAGAAGCGGTTCCATGACAAATGCCGGAATATTGCGTTTTTGGAGTTCGCCGTAAAGATAAGAAGCATCTGTATTGCGTGCATTGATTTCATTGGCATACGTCCAGTCCAAATAATTCAATTCTATCAGTGCAAAGTCAAAATGATATTTTCCTTCATCATGCCACTTCAGGAGCATATCAAAGACTGCAATATCTCCATGATAGGAAAAGCCCAGATTCTTGATACGGCCCTTTGTACGCTGTTCTACAAGCCAGTCCAGGATACCATTGTCCATGTAGCGGGAATTGAATGTCTTCATCGCATCCTCTCCCATACCGATACCATGCAACAGGAGATAATCAACATAGTCTACTTGAAGGTCTTTCAGCGAATTCTCGAACATCTCCATTGATGCCTCACGTGACCACGTTTCAGGAGAAAAATTAGACAGTTTGGTAGAAACAAAATATTTGTCACGAGGATATCTGTGGAGAGCTATGCCTGTTGCCTCTTCCGACTTACCTTTACAATATGCCGGAGACGTATCAAACAAGTTCACGCCATGAGCTATCGCATAATCTACCAAACGATTAACCTCCTTCTGGTCTATTGGAGCCGCACTTTCACGCGCAGCCTCTCCGCTCTCGGTCGGCAGACGCATCATGCCATATCCGAGCAATGAAACCTTGTCACCGGTTTTGGGATTTACACGATATGTCATCCTGCCTACCGGAGGTTCCTGCGTAGGAGCAGTCTTTGCTAAATCGGCATCAGCTTTTTTCTTACAGGCTGTCAGCATTGCTGAAGATGCGATCGCGCTGGTTCCAAGCACTTTAAGGAACTGTCTTCTACCTATATCTTTTTTCATGTTATCGCTTTATCTAAATCGTATGATGGTGTTCCAATCCTTCTACATAAATGGCAGGATACGGCCTTGAAGGACATACCTGTTCACATGCACCACAACCTATACAACGCCCTTCGTCTACTACAGGAACTATCGGCACACGACCATCCTCTGATTCCAGAGCCTCAACCATCGTCATCGTAATAGCTCCTGTCGGGCAGTGACGTTCACAATTACCACAGGCAATCTCATTCTTGAGAACCAGACAATTCTCCTTTACCCAAACGGCATGGCCTATTTGAGTAGAAGATTTATCAGCCTTAGAAATAGGCTTGATGGCACCAGTGGGGCATACTTCTGAACACCGTGTACACTCCGGACGGCAAAAACCGCGCTCATAAGACATCGTAGGCTGCATCAGATGCAACAAGTCGGTTGAAGGACGCAGGACATTGTTCGGACATTCCGACACACATAACTGACAGGCAGTACAATGGGACAAGAAATTCTTTATTGACAATGCACCGGGAGGAACAATCTCCGTATTGCGCTGCGGAGCAACCTTGTCCTCTATGACAGCATATCCGCCATCAACCTTTTTCTTTTCCTGAGCATAACCTATTGCTCCCATAGTCATGACGGCACTTGTCAGGAAGGCACGCTTGCCGGTATCAACCTCTGCCGAAGACTGTTTCTTCTTTATCACATCTATCTCTTTCAGGATAGTTTTTCTATGGCCATAAGTAATTGCATCAAAAGAACAGTTTTCAAGGCAGTCACCGCAAACAACACAACGGGAATAGTCAACCTTACAGTTCTTATAATCAATACATGCCGCCTTACAATTACGGGCACACTTGCCACACTTCTTACATTTGGTATCATCCAGGACTATCTTGAGGCGAGCGAAGCGAGCCACAAAGCCCAGAACCGTACCTACCGGACATATCGTATTGCAATATGTACGGCCATTCCTCCATGCCAAAACTGAAATGACAACTATTGAAATAACAGCTATAATCAATGTGGGCAAACTTTTCATCCAGACATCTACGGAATAGAAAGCATAGCTATCCATGCGTTCGGCAACTGCCGCCAAACCATTATTAAGCAACTGGTAGAGAGGCTGAAACATCATTGTAACCATTCTGCCATAACTGCTATAAGGTGCCAGCAGTGCCGGAATTACAGAAATGCCAGCAATCATAGCGACAACAAACAAGACCAGAAACAGTATACGCAGCAATGACTTCCCCTCAGAGTAAGTATAGCGATTCCTTTGGACAGACTTCCCTAACCATGCAATAAAATCCTGAAACACACCCAAAGGACATATTATGGAACAATATATCCTGCCCATCAGCAGAGTCAAGACAATAAGGAAAGCAACAACAATAAAATTGAGTGCCAACACAGCTGACAAGAACTGAAATTTAGCCATCCAGCCAAACAAAACGTGCAGTGTTCCAGTGATATCCAGAAACATCAACGTTATTGCCGAAATAAATATCAGAGCTAAAAATAATCTAATCCGCCTAAACATATTCTTTTATTTTACACACAAAAGTAAAAAAAAACATATTAATTATTTGCTTTTGAGGAAAAAATAATACATTTGCATAAATAAAAAAACTCCACAATGGCCAAATTAACGCCTTCTCCTAAAACCAGAAAGAATCTCAAATTTCCCGCTTTGCCGACATATCTCATCCTCTTTGCTTTATTATGGCTATTCTGCGGATGGATATACGATGACGTATTCTACATCTGCCAACAACATACATATTTTGCATTTGACAAGCTTCTGCTTAAAGAAGTTACCGCTTTCTGGTATGGTTGGGCAATTGTCATGGGAAGATTCATCATGTTGTCGTTCCATTATCCAATCTTCGGCGGTGCAATTTACGCATCGATATTGACACTGACAGTTTATTTACTTAACTATATCACAAACAACAAAAAATATATCCAATTGGCCGGAACAGCCATACCTTTTATCTGGCTGTTCTTTCTGGTCTCTCTCCGATTAAACATTTTCTATCACTATGAACCTTCCTTCTTCATCTACCTGCCAGTATTGACACTTATTGTCCTGGGGAGCTGTGCCGCATGCATCAGGCTATACAGAAAACGTCCATTTCCTTCACTCCTGACTGCCGGAACTATGTCATCAAAGTGGCAATGCGCATCCGTATCAGCAGGCATAATATTATTCGTGGGATTATCCTATTATGCTCTCGTAACAAATCAGAACACAGTCATTACAGCGAAGCTTCAGCGGCAATTACAAGACCACAGATGGACAGATATGGTAGCCACAGCCCAGAAAGCCAAGCAACCCACTCGTCCTATATGCGCCTACTATGCTACAGCATTAGGCTATCTTGACCAATTGGAGCAACATTTATTTGACATCTTCTACCAATATCCTAACGCTCATCTCACCAACCGCAACGATTACGAAGATATCGGTACATTCTATTATATGGCCGACACATACTTATATATGGGACTGGCCAACCCTGCGTGGCATCGCAATATTGACCACTTGACAATGGAGGGATTGTCTGCCTATAAACTCAAGAACCTATGTCTTTCCTCCCTGATTAACAATGAGGTCGCTGCAACAGAAAAAATTCTCTATATCATAGAGCAAATGCCTTTTGAAAAAGACTTCGTCATGAAATACAGGCCTATGCTCTACGACAGGAAACTCCTGAAAGCCGACCCTATCCTCAGTAGAATTGAGGCATTGCTCCCCCGGGAAAATGCGATGGAACAAGATTTCTTTATTCCACTCTTCCTGGGCTACTACGTTGACGGCTATAATATATTGCCCAAAGGAACAGAATCCATCAGTATGGCGGCTTCTTTATATGCCAAGCAGTTAGACAAGTTCATCTATTATCTGAACAAGCAGCGGCCTGCATCCCCTTTGCCCTCAACTTTTGAGGAAGCGCTGATGATATACGAAAAGAAAACAGGCAAGGATATTGATGCCAGCCGTTACTCCCAGTATGTCCTCAACAACGTACAGCAGATGGTAAATGACGGCAGGACATTGTCCAAAGATTACAAGGAACGAGGCCGGTTGTTAAGAGAAAAGTATTTGGGAATGTACACCATGTATTTTTTCTACGAAAATATTCCTGACGAAAACTACCCCGACCCCAACACGTCGGCTGAGAAAGATGAGCAAACCAACAAAGTAAACTAAAAACTTTATTTATGAAACATATCATCCTACTTTTCCTGCTGACTGCATTATTCTGCACAAGCTGTAAAAAAACATATAATGTCCCGGAAAAAGCCCAACCCCTAAATAGTGAAGTCAACATATACCCCGACTACACTAATATCTTCATTCCGTATAATATATCACCGCTCAATTTTGCCGTACGTCACCCCGGTGAAGCCTTTATCGTCACTCTACGCTCCCAAGACGGTGCAACATTGACAACAGGTTGCGACAAGCGCGGTATCATTCAGTTTGACATCAATGACTGGCATCAATTCCTAAAACAGCACAAAGGCCAATCCATAGAAACCATCGTATATGCAAAGCGCAACGACAAATGGGGCTCATATCGCCCTTTCAGCATTCATATAACCGAGGATGAAATAGACGATTATGTATCATACCGTCTTATAGAACCAGGCTATGAACTTTACCGGCAGATTGGCTTGTACCAACGCAACATAACCAACTTCGACGTACAGACTATCTATGAAAACGAACCCAGCATCAACGAAAACGGACATTGCATTAATTGTCATAATTACCAAAACTACAATGCACAACGAATGGTATTTCACGTCCGCGAACACTTAGCAGGGACCGTTGTTGCCTCAGACGGGAAAATAGAGAAAGTCAATCCAAAGACAGATTCCACATTAAGTAATGCGGTATACCCTGCATGGCATCCTACACAAAAATGTGTTGTTTTTTCAAGCAATAAAACTGGACAGATTTTTCACATCAAAGACAAACAGAAAATAGAATGCATCGACAATGCATCCGACCTCATCTTCTACAATATTGAGACACACGAAATCAGTAATATTTTCAAGACCCCAAGTACGATGGAAACCTTTCCTGCCTGGTCTCCCAAAGGCGACAGACTATATTACTGTTTTGCCGACATCGGTGTCAACACGGATTCGGCATCATACAAGGAAGTTCAGGTCAGGACGGGCAAACAGTACGAAAACATTGAATACAATATCATGAGTATTCCTTTTGACACTGTCACCCATACTTTCGGCCAGCCGGAATTAGAAGTTGACTGTAAATCAATGGGCTTAAGCGGGACTCTGCCCCGCATCAGTCCCGACGGACAATACCTGCTCTTCACAATGGGAGACTTTGGCCAATTCCATATTTGGCACAAAAGTTCAGACCAATATGTCAAAAACCTACAAACAGGCCAATGCTACCCTCTAACTGCAGCTAACAGCAAAAATTCAGAGTCATTCCACAACTGGAGCAGCAATGGACGCTGGATTATATTCACAACAAGAAGGGATGACGGCATTTTTACCAGGCTGTACATTACTTACTTTGACAAAGAAGGCAAAGCACATAAAGCATTTATGCTACCCCAAGAAAACCCATTGGATAACATCAAGCTCTTCAAGAGCTATAACGTTCCGGAAATCACTAAAAATAAAATGCCATATAAACCTGCCGACTTCAAGAAAGTCATTTACAAGCAGCCCTTAAATGTCAAATATATTTCTAAGCAGTAGAATTCTAACATAAAAAACAGGAAAAATATTATAACATGAAACATCTAAACTTCTTTTTAAGCGTAATGATTCTTATGCAGAGTACAACATTGTGCTTTGCATACAAGGATCAAATGACCTTTGCCGTCATGGGTAATTCCATTTCTACGTACGAGAACTATCTCCCCTCCGGATATGCAGTCTACTATGCCACTTCCAGAGGATATACAAAGGGGATACAAGTCGGTGACACATGGTGGATGCAACTCAGCCGACTTTCGGGAATGTCTTTCCTGACCAATTCTTCATGGAGTGGCTCCCGTGTTGCCACTGACCCCTCCAAGAGTGCTATTTCTGCATTCACCTCAGACGACAGAGTTAATTCCGTCGGACGTGCCGGCATCCCCGATGCTATCGTAATAGCAGGAGGAACAAACGACTGGAGCGGAGGTGTGGTACCACTTGGGGAATATAGCGAAACTGTATTCAATGATTCGCTGACATTCCGCGGAGCCTACACGATGCTGCTTCACAAACTAAAGACACGCTATCCCAACATCATCCCTATCTGCTGTTCCATTTTTCCGCGCAGTCAAGCCATTACAACAGAAAACAAAGCCGGCTGGACACAGGCCGATGCCAATGCCAGCATTGAGCATATTGCCAAGCAGTTCGGGGGCTACTATGTCGACTGTACAGGAGTACCCTTCAGCAGCAACTGGACCGAATATACCATCGACAAACTGCATCCGACTGCAAAAGGGCATAAGCTATTGGCTGAATGTATCACAAAATCATTGTTAAAGCAGGGAGTCATCAGCGAAGCGACAAAGACCAGCACAGAAGTGGCCAGTGCAGAAAAACTGCTGGACCTGCATTTCAATAAAAACGGTATTGTCAACAACGGCACCTATCAGGCTACTATCGGAAACAACGGCGGTGCCACAACGGTATATGACAAACAAAATGATATTTATTACGGATGCACAAAGAATGACAACAACAACTATTTCTATGCGACATACAACAAAGATGACAAACTTGGAAATGCGTTGAACAACAGTGCTACATGGGAAATACTTGTCAGACTCGAAAATGTTTCTGATGCAGCAGGTTCCGGCAATATCGTTAAATTCTTCAGCAGTCAGGAAGACGGCGGATGGGCTTTCTACAACACCCCCGACAATGTTTCATTCAACTATCTGACAAATGCTGGAGTATATTCCAACATGAAGTATGAAACAGACGACTCCATTCTTGTCGCCGGCAAGTTCTATCATCTCGTAGTGACCCTTGATCGCCCGAGCCACACGATGCGCTACTTCGTCAACGGAAAGCTCGTAGCGACAGGTACCCGCGTAGCTACTGACTTAAAGTATCCCAACTGCGGTTCTACACCTCGTACAAAAAACATGTGGATAGGCCTCGGTGCTGATCCTGGTCCCAACACTGCTGGAAGCACGGGACAGAACGGCGCTGCCACTACTTATGTCTTTGCCCGCATATACGACGGAGCACTTACGGAATCTGCCGCACAAGCTCTTTATGATGACAATGTCAAGAAATTCACTGAACCTGAAGAGGTAGACGACTTAATCATGAATGCCGTATTCACCCATGACGACGTTGTCAATAAGGCGCCCAATACCAATATTCCTATTGAAAAACATGGTGACGTAACTATTGCATACAATACTGAACTAAATGAATATGAAGCTCAATTCAAGGGCAATACATCACAGTTCTTCAAATACAACATAGGCATATACCCATCTATTATGAACAGGATTGCAGACAACTATACCCTTGAAATACTATGCCAGACAGAATCTGCCCATCCGTCTGCGTCCGTCAGGCCTGTCAGCTTCATTGACGGTTTCGGCGGTGCCCTGCACATGAACGCCAAAGGCAATATTGCATACGGCACTATCACATATGGCTACACATACGACAAGGCCTTCAAGAAGACCACATGGAGCTGGACGGGAGAAGGAAGCCTGCAAGAGGGTTATAACCATTATCTTTTGGAATACAACAGGAAAGAGGGCTATTCTAAACTTTACATCAACGGAGAAGAGAAGGTCAATCGCACTCTCAATTTCAAGGAATGCAACTATTTTGAATGGCTTCCCAGCGAGTGGCTGGCTATTGGAGGAACACCTAATTCTGCTTATGATGCCGCTACCAACACCGGAGCATATCCGTTTAAGGGAAATATCAGCCTTGTACGCCTCTGGGGAAAATCGTTCAATGCAACTGAAGCTGCACTGCTCAGTAATACTGCCAAGAACGGCGCTGCAGATATCAAACTGAACAGTAATGGTTTTGCTGCAGTCTGCCTGCCCTTTGCCTTTGAGGTGCCTGACAGCATAACAGCCTATATTGTCTCTGAAGAAACAACTTCAAACATCACACTGAAGCCCATAGCATTGAGCGGCAGCGTCATTCCCAACGAAGCAGCAGTTATTCTCATGGGGAAAGCCAAAGAGACTATTACGATAAAAGCTATTGACCAAAGAGCAGAGAAAAAGCCGGTAGAAATAGAAGGCAATATGCTTAAAGGTGCACTGGGAGGAAAGAATATTGAGAAAGGCTGTTACTATATCGGTTCAAGCGGTAAAGGTATGATGAAAGCCACTTCAATCCACAGCTTGAATCCTTTCTGTGCGTGGTTGCCCGCATCCAATGCCACAAAGACACTGAGGACATTCAATATTCTGAATTCTGACGGAATAAAGAAAACAATCGTTTCGGAACAGAGCCGTCAGGATGCCATTTATGATATGGAGGGGCGCAAGATAGCTCATCCGACCCGGGGAATATACATCAAGAACAATCACAAAATATTTATAAAATAATCTATAGATGATGAAAATAATTTTATCATTCCTTCTCATAGCTATATGTTTATTACCTCTGAAGCTCCAAGCTGAAGATATTAAGGTTGTCGACGGATATGTTAAGTTCTTCGTAGAGAAATCGGCTTCTTCCTCGCGGTTTTTCATGGGGAATCCCGTTGACAGCTGGAGTATCAATGATACCATTATGGTCAACGGAGCACTCTGTCTTGTCCAGAAAGATTCCGACGGCAAATTCTTCATCAATGTCAAGGAGAACACAGACAAGACATATCAGGCGGTCTTTATCCGCAACAACATTTACAATGGTACAGACGGCATCAAGAAAGTAATGCTCCCCTATTCCATCTTCTGGAAAGTTACAACCGAACGGTTCAAGACTTTCCCCATGTATGCAGCATATAGCGAAGGGACTGGCAACCTGCTGACATTCTCGGACAGTTATGCACTCATTGACATCGCCCTGAAAGGGAACGGCGAAGAAATCAAATCGGTCAGAATTGAAAGCAAGGATAAAAAGAGCATTGCCGGCAGCTGCAACTACAACTACAGCACCGGCCTGTTAGAACCATCCTACGGAATGCCCTATATTGTCATGAACTGCACAAACAACGGCAACTACATCAATCTGTCTGAACAGGAGCGCCACTTCTATATACCTGTTCTCGCTGCAAACTATCCTGAAGGATTCAGCGTCAGAATTTCAGACATGAAACACAAGATGATGGAGTTTGCCATCAGCGGAACGACCTTGTCGGCCAACCAACATTTGGAAATTCATAAAACCTATTCTGCCGACGAAGACCTTGCATTCTTTGAAGGCTTTGACAATTTTGTATGGGGAGGTGATCAATGTGCCGGACGTATAAACGGGCAAACGTTTTCATATACAACTACAGATCCTGGCACGACAGCCAACGTTTCAATAACCGGATATGAAGAAGCACTCAGCAAAGTAGGTTCAGAAATTCCAGGAACAGGATTCTTGCAATCCAATACATGGAACGACGTCAACTACTATACCCTGACAACCTCTCACGCCATGTCGGATTCCTACATGACAAGCAGGGGGATCTGGGACTACAAATACTTGTTCCGCGCACAGGAATTCTCGGGATATATCGCTGTCGGTGCCGCCACTAAATACAGAGGTATCTTCCAAACACCCAATTGGACAAACATTGACGGCACCAGAGATATCACAGTAGACTTTGACCTTGCCCTCATGGCCGGTTTCAACGATAAGCTGGACATCTTCATAGCCAATCAGGGCAATATTGAGGAAGTCTATATTGACGATAAACAGATCGGGCTGAACTCTGACAACTACATCTACGAAGACGTTTATTCCTGTTTTACAGCCCCTAACAGTTATTTTAAGATAGCCTCAAGCGCTACAGCAGCGAAAAAATGGCACCATATCACAATGAAGGTTTCACGAGCCACCAATGCCTCCAGTCTATACATAAGAGGAAATACTTCAGTTGCTGCAAAACATGGTTTCTACATCGACAACATTGAGGTACGGCAGGGGAAAACCTATGAACCCGAGCAGAGAGGTGACGTGCGCGTTCTCTATTGGAATATCCAGAATGGTATGTGGTCTGATCAGGGCAACAACTATGACAATTTTGTCGCATGGGTCAAGGAGTACGACCCCGACATCTGCGTATGGTGTGAAGCCGGATCCATTTGGGAAACCAACAGCAACAAATCTCTGAGCACCGCCGACCGCTATCTGCCCAACAACGGCAGTTCACAAGACACCAACAGAGGATGGTACGAATTAGCCAAACGATATGGACATGACTATGCCCGACTGGGAGGCAAACGTGACAATTACCCTCAGGAGGTTACCTCCAAGTACCCCATCACCACACTCCTGAAAATCACGACGACAGACAACAGTTCCAAGCCCGTTGCCCACGGAGCCGCCCTCCAGCAGGTAAACGTAAACGGCCGGAAATTCAATTTCATCACCATGCATCCATGGCCTCAGGCATATGGCTACGGTGTTTCAGCTGCCAATCAAACTGAAAGCGCAGCAAAGCGCGAAGGCGACTATTTCCGTGAGTTTGAAATGAATCATGTCTTGAATCAAACCTACTTGTCACCTACATACGGCAAACTCAGCAACTGGATTCTGGTCGGTGACATGAATTCCATATCGGTTGTCGACAATTATCACTACGGCTACGATCCCGACACATGTCTTTTCCTTTGCCAAAACGTCGTGCGCAACAAGACAGACTTGATAGATGTCATTGAGATGAAATATCCCAACACCTTCCTCGGTACGACACAAAGCGGACGGCGCATTGACTATGTATATATTTCCCCAGACTTGGCACCATATGTCAAGAATGCCTACATCATAAAAGACGACTGGACTACAATAAGTTTCTCTGGTATCAACAACTTCTATTATCCTTCTGACCACCGACCCATCCTTGTAGACTTTGATTTCAATCAAAACACGGGTGTCAGCAAACCTAAACCACAGAAAAACAGAACTGAAGTTGCACGCTATGACACAACGGGAAAGAAAGTCGGCAAGAGCAATAAAGGCATCAACCTTATCAAATACACAGACGGCAGCTGTGCCAAAATTATAAACAGATAAGTTCTGTCATAGAGGCTGCAAGACCTTCACAGTCCATCCATAAAACCCAGTTTTTATGGATGGACTGCTTTTTACTGCATACTGGCAGCAGGATTTACACCAAACAGATGCTCACTCTGCCAGAACGGATATATCTTTTGCCTCCTAGAAGATCACGGACGCAAACGCGGACGCCCGGACATACTGTCAAAAAGATTTGACGAGAACGGCAATGAGATCGACGAGCCCACGGAGAAAGCCAAGAGCAAATGAGACAAATATATCTCTACACATTAAAGGAATGAAAGACTGGAAGCAAAAACTGTGTTTTCATGACACCTGAAGCAAGCAACCACACTGACAAAGAACGTAAATCGAATGATTTCTCATGCGACTGGCCATATCGCGGCTCTCATCGCATGGCTTGCTACGCTCGGGCGCAGCAACCGGAATCTTCAGGACACACTTGACGGCTATCTCTACAAGACAATGAAGGACTTTGAGGCCGCAATCGCCGCCATGCGTTTCACGGGTGTGAGACAGGCTGACGCCGTCACGAAACTGAAGACATACATGCATTCCGTCTACACAATGCCCGAAGTGCTCTCTGCATTCCGCAGGCGTCAGAATTTCAAAGCCACATATATCCAGCTCGGCGGTGTGCAGCCAGGAGCTGTAGGTCTTTCCAACAACGGAAGCACAAATGTCACGGACATGGCGAGGATAACATCGCAGATGGCGTGGATGAGGGAGCAGGGCGTCCAGATGAAAGAAAGCGGTGCATCGGGGTATTATCAACTCCGCGGGAGCACTTTCAACTGCGACCTGTGCGACGATGAGACGGGTTTCCATCCGAACATGGAGGAGATAGAGACCGCTCCTTATCCGCATCCGCACTGCAAATGCTACAGAGTTCCGATATATCCAGTTGAGGATAGCAGTATTTCAGAAAACACGACGAGACAGAAGCGACGTAATGAATACGAGAAACTTTTACAAGACCCGAATTATAAAGATGTTGAATATAATCCTGGAAACGGCGGATTGAAAGCCACACATGTTAAGCATAATTTTGACAAGAAAACAGGAAAAAACGAGGAAAAAGTTCAGCAAATAGGTTACGAAAAAGGTCATGAGGTTATCTTAGATCTTGAACGGCATGATTTGCAGAATGTTAAAACACCGAAGGCACATGGGACGGAAAGAAGATGGAAATAGCGTCTGCAACAACAGGTAGCAAGAATTATCTTATTCACGCAATTAGTCATTGTGCGTCAAAGCCTAATGTTCAAGTTGCCGTAATATTTATTCCTGCTGGTACATCGACAGACTATATTAAAGATTCCATTGAAAGTTTTGCTAAGTTAGAAACTAAAAATCCGAGACAATGGCATAAATTCGATGAAATATTGTTTGTTATTGAAGAAAATAATAAAATAAAAGCATATCGTCCGTGACGACGATATGCTGGAGCGACAGACGGCACTCCCCAAAGGTTTCCACTCCATCGCAATGCGAAAATACAAAGAATATCTGAAAAATCAAAGAAAATCTGCGTTATGGAGAACTTTTTGAAGTAAAATCTGAGATATTGAGACATATTGACGATTATCTTACGCCTGACCTGAAATTCAGATTTGAGAAACCCTTTCATGGGACAAGTCGAGGTTTTTATAAGACGCAAGTTAAATACAAGGGGAGTATTGAAAAGTTTAAAGACAGAATGGTGGAATTGACCTTTTCTTTAAGACATAACGAAGAACTGTATTTTCACTTTATAAAAATTATATAATAGATGAGGATAATTTGACCGCCTCCGTCCGACGGGCTTATCCTCATCTATTATATTTCGCATTACAAAAATAGGCATAAATTTTGAAAAACCAAAGAAAAACCAAAGAAAAACATAAAAAAATATGGAATTGTCAAAGCAAAAACAGATGGAAGCGAAGAGACTCCAAAGAGCAGTCCTCATCAATCATCTATAATAATCTAACAGATTGCTGGGAAAAACAAAGACTCTACGCTCTCAGGATAAAGACTACATCCCCTTACATTTTATATTTCCCGATGACAAACATACGTTCACCGCCACAAAACATATGTTCACCATCACGAAATATATGTTCAGCAATGATAAACATAAACGATGTCGGGAAAGAAATAATTTTGCTACCAGCTGAAGAAAAATATTTCTTCCGGTATAATCTGCCGGCAGAAAAAGAGCAATAACACACATGAGCAAACAAAAAAGTGGTGAACCTCGCTGAGGTTCACCACTTTTACATGATTAAGAGAATATCCTCCTTAGAATGTAACCTTCAAGCCCATCTGAGCATGCCAGCGGGACAAAACATGGTTGACAGAAGGAGCTGTAGTACCTGTATAAGAGAATGTACCTATACGGTCATTACCATTAATGTCAATAGACTCAACCTTGAGCGGAGAGATATAAGTTGTACTTGAATAATAAGTACCCCACTTCTTGTTCAGGAGATTAGCCACGTTAGTAATATCAACAGAGAGTTGTATCTTACCACCCTTCTTGTTATAGTAGAAGTTTTCGGCCAAATGGAAGTCAAAATGATTCTCCCAAGGTGCAGTAGCACCAAAGCGCTCAGCAAACTTACCTCTATGGTCTTTAGCATAGCGGTCATTAGCAACCCATGTCTGGAACTTCGTCTTGTCATCAGGAGTCTTCCAGTTCATCAGTTCAATTTCAGCATCGGTCGGGATATAGAGTAAAGTGTGACCTGTACGACCGTCACCATTGAAGGTATAGCGGTTATTGCCACTTGTAGACTCTGACATAGTCAGACTGTAACGCATACCAGTATTGCCATAATAAGTCAAACCAACTTCTGTATTGAGTTTACCGCTGAGGTATTTGCGGGAATTATACATAGCTTGTACCTTAACCTGATGAGGCATATCAAACAGTGAATAGCTCAACTTGGGTTCATTAACGTCTGTTGAAGCATAATTGTTCCAGTTAGACAGAGCAACAGAAGAAAGACCATCATTGACAGCCTTGGAATGACCAAAGGTGTAGCTTGCGCTCAAGTCAAGACCAAAGTTGAAACTCTTCTCAATCTTAGCGGTAAACTGATAGCTATAGCCTTTATTAATACTGCGCAGATTAATGATGTTGTAGTAGGCACCTGCATCAGTAGAATAATAAGGAACAGAACTTGCAGCTACACCAGGAACAACATAAGAACGCTGGTTTGTTGCCTGCAAGGCAAGATTCTCAAAGTATACAGCATTGAGGTTCTTTGAATACAATGCTTCGAGAGTACCCTTGAATCCCCAACCGAAATCATGCTCAATAGCTAAGTTGGAACGCCATGTCTGCGGATACTTGAATTTACCGCTGACTGTATTGATGGTCGGTTTTGCAGAAGATGCACCCGACTGAACAAGAGCCATCTGATCCTGCCATTTGTCAATCTGGTTGGCCACAGTATACAGAGTTGTAGACTTCATTTCCATACCTGTATTGCCATATACATTGCTCAACCAAACAAAAGGTACGCGGCCTGTAAACCATCCTGTTCCACCACGCAACAATGTTTTCTTGGAACTGTCAAGATACCAACGGAAACCAATACGCGGAGAAGTCATAATCTTGAAATGAGGTACTTGACCAACTCTTACACCGAACGTGCTGGCATATGTAGAAGCATTGAAAGCGTCATTAGCCGTCGGTTTGTTCCAGAAGAAAGGAGCATCAAAACGGATACCGTAAGTCAGTTGGAACAAATCTGTCATATTCCATTTATCTTGAGCATAGAGACCCAACTGTCCAGCCTGAACATTAGAACGCCATCCGTAACTGCCAGTCAGATTATAATCAGAATAATTATAATAGTAACGGCTTGCATTATTATTCATATAGTCATCAATACCATTATAATAATATTCACCATTTGAGTACTGGTAGTAACCATTATAAAAATTGTATGACTCATTATGGGTACCCACTGTGAGAGTATGATTACCTAAATAGAATGAGAGATTATCCTCAATTGTAATATTGTCCTGATCCAGACTATTGATACCAGAAGAATATTCTGTACCAATATTAATGCTGCCACTCTTTGGACCTGCAGGATTGTTCGGACCAAACACACGTGCATTGACGATATAAGCTGTAGGCCCTTGATAAGGAACATCACGCCAGTCTCTGACACGGGTATAAGATGCACGTGCCTCGTTTGAGATTGTTTCACTGATCTTGGAGTTCAACTCGGCCACAAAAGTGTGAGTACGGTTAGTCTGCTTATAACCGGAGTTATTGAAATACAAAGTTGTTGCACTAGAATTAGCCTTATCCTGAGAAGAACCGTTGTACTGATAACGGAAAGTAAATTTGTTCTTGTCATTGATATTCCAATCAATGCGGCCGACAATACCTAAACTCTGTGTCTCCACATCCTTAGGACCAAAACTTTCACGAATTCCTGTTCTTTCATAATATTTGTCAGCAATTTCCTGAGCCAAAGCCGCAGTAACAAAAGAATTGTCATCTACTCCAGGATAATATGCACCAGGATAGGAATTCTTCTTATATTCAGCACTGGCAAAGAAGAACAACTTATCCTTGATGATAGGACCGCCGATAGTTGCACCAAAAGTTTCATCATACTGCTTGGTCATCTTGGCAGTCTTTTGGAGAGCCTGATTATAACGGCTATAGAAATTCTGGTTATTATAAAAACCATATGCGCTTCCATGAAATTCATTTGTACCAGACTTAGTTACAGCATTAATGGCACCACCCGTAAATCCACTCTGGCGCACATCAAATGGGGCAACAGATACTTGGATCTGCTCAATAGCATCCAAAGAAATAGGATTAGCTCCTGTCTGACCGCCATTAGTTCCAGAACCAGCCAGACCAAACACGTCGTTACTTACCGTACCGTCTATCTGGAAAGAGTTATAACGATTGTTGTTGCCACTGATGGTAACGCCTCCATACTTTGACACAGACACAAGGGAACTCTGCTTGACAACATCATAAATATTACGGTCAATTGTAGGAGCCAACTCAATTGTAGAATTATCAAACGTCGTTGACTCTCCTCTTGTGGCACGCTTGGCGCTGACTGTCACACCTTGCAACATAGTTGTATTTTCTGCCAAGGATGTTGAAAGCTCATATGTTTCACCCAATGACAAAGACTTAACGTCAAATTCCTTGGTTTTTGTACCAATGTAACTGACTGTTACCTTGTACGGACCACCTGCACGCATACCCTGAATCGTATAGCGGCCTGCCATATTGGTTGCTGCGCCATACTTAGTACCTGAAGGAACGTGAATAGCCTGGACAATAGCACCCATAACGGGACTGTCATCCTTTTCATCTGTAATTTTACCACTCATGGTGGAAGTAGTAACTTGAGCTAAAGCGGATGATATCGTCAAAAACACCATCACAAATAGCAAATGCAATTTTTTCTGCATACATTTAAATTTTTAAGATTGATATTAAATTTAGTCTTGTAATTTTTTTATTCAATTCACCACCCCCATCTGAGGAAACAGCAATATTTAAATGCAAAGTTAAACAAAAGTTAATTCAGGCACACATATATTTTAAAAAAATAAAAAAAATAGCACACACAACTACTTCTTTTCATAACATGTTTGACTACCTTTGCATAATAAATTTATACAATAATGAAAAAGTTAGTTTTACTCATCGTTGCAGTTTTCTTGCATACATCATTTTCTATTCACGCTCAAGATGCGAGTGACTCTCTGGCACTAGTTCATGCAGACTGGCACTGGACCAAGTTAGGCAAAGGGGCTCAAGCCGGCTATGCCCTTATTCCCATGTTCGGTGACAAGCAAAGTATTTCCGTCATCAAATATCCCGCAAAAAAATTCAAGACATATATCATTGATGCACAACACCCAAACGAGGGTACGACTCCAGCCATTGCCAAAAGATACAAAGCAAAAGCTGCTATCAATGCCAGTTACTTTGACATGAAGAAACTCATACCTGCCACCTATTTTGCTTCAGGAGGGAAAATCGTCGGCAGAACCTACTCAAACGAATTCATGCGTGTCAACGGCCACGTAGCAATGAAAGACCCCAAAAGACATCAAATAGAAATAGCCTACACTGACACAGCAAAAAACAATATCTACCCTTCTGAGTATCTTGAGCTTTTAACTTCCGGCCCTATGGTCTTGAAGAATAAAAACATCCCTCCTTTTCCCAAGAATTCCAACTTCTACACCAAACGGCATCCACGCACAGTCATTGGCTATGACGATAAAGGCTATATCTATTTTGTTGTTATAGACGGCAGATTCCCCGATTACGGAGCTTATGGAGCAAGCATCAGTGAGGTTGCCTATATTTCACGCTATCTGGGCATGACTGATGCTATCAATCTTGATGGCGGCGGTTCGTCCACTGCATGGACGAAAAAAAACGGCGTCATCAATTATCCATGCGACAACAGGAAATTTGACCATGACGGCTGCCGAAAGGTTCCAAACATTATCATCATGAAATAACAAACAACAGGGACAGAGATTCGCAAATCTCTGTCCCTGTTGTTTGTTGACCTTTTCAACTACTTGGAAAACTGCATGCCCATTTGCATTCCATCATATTTCTTGGCTATAGACGAGATTGCCGCCAATGTCGAGTTCTGCGACAGTGAACTTGCATATTGAGCAAAAGTCAGCAACTTATCAGCCTTAAAAGTCATCTGCAATGCATTGTTTTTAATAGATGCATTAGCTGTTGCCAACTTCACACCCATTGAAGAATAAAATGTTACCGTTGAACCTGAAACCGCATATTTGCCCTTTATATTCTTGTTTTTAAGTTTCGCTGTAAACGTAGAGTCTGACGCAAAAGTAAATGTAGATATACCCGCTGTAAAACCATACTGCGACAAAGTTTGTCCCAGTTTTTTCTGAACAGCATTAGCAACAAGCGTTCCGCCAGCCTGATTCAAAAGATTTTGGGAAGAGAAAGCCACTGCAGGCTGCGAATATTTCCATGTACCGACAAGAGTACTACAGGTCACATTCTTTGTGCCGATGACATTCTTAAATACAGAAGACAACACATCTGTAGTCTTAGTGTCTGAAGATGATGCGGTTGTCTTCTCCGTTGTCGTTTTATTGCTTGAAGCAGAGAAAATATTTCCAAGAATATCCTTCAGGGAACTTTGCCCAAAGCTCCCTGAAGGAGTCAGTACCATAATAAATAATGTCAATAAAAAAATCTTTTTCATAAGTCACTTTATTTTGTAATAATAATTTTAGATGTCTTGTTTTGTCCTTTTGATTTCAATATATAAATACCTTTCCCGAATCGATGACGGACATCCTTCACAGCACACTCTCCCAAAAGGGATCCCTCTGAAATATACACATCCACTAACTGATCGGAGTTGTCTGTAGTAATTAATTTGACCCCTTCTACACCATCATCCATATATACAAAAGAAATATTGCCGTTATCCAACCTTTTAATATCAGTCATAGAACGGTGAAAGAAATTACCGACAAATGCTTTTGCCGCAGGAATGGAAGTATCTGATATTTCTGTATTATTGGTATATCCTGGATAGAGGTCACCTTGGTAATCCGTTGATGTTGCCCAAATTCTATTACCCTGTTCCATCCGCCATAAAGGAACAGGATCATTATCTGCACACAAGATCGAAACGCGCTGATGGGTCAATACATTATTGACAGAATTGTCCATCCAGACACTGCTGCTATAATCAATATGATATACCAACATGCCTTCACCGTAATAAGAAGAAAACCATTTGGAGTCCGTTCTGTTCTCCAACAACAAATATTCATTACGATTGGCTTCATTAGGAATCTTTATTGAACGCACACCTTCACGTCCTGCAAGAGGAGACAGTTCAACACGCTGTTTCTTTACATCCAAGACCTTAGGCTGAAGCCACCCCATAAACATTCTCTCGTACGCAGAATAACCAACAGGTCTCCGGCTATTTTCTATATATTGTCCCCAATCCATGATGTCCCAGCTATCTAATCCGAAGACATTGGCCAACCCATTTGTCGCATAAAAGTCCGGCAAGCCCATTGCATGGGAGAACTCATGAACAAAAGTTCCTATACCATCAGCGTGATCAGTTCCGGTATCATCATAATCTGCTGATTCATTAACATATAATGTAGCTTCTATACGATATCCGCCAAATCTGTAGTTTTGATTAGTATAACATTTTGCCCAAATACTCTCGGCAGGACCGTCAATCTGTTCACCACGACCTGCGTAAATAAAACACATTGCCGGTATGCGATCACCTGAAGCATAAGGGGACAAATCAATATTCCACGTTTTCACGACATCAAGAGCCTCTGTCATCATACCAACGTCATAGGCATCATTTCCATTGGAATTTCTGCCATATGTAGCCCTGGTCTTGGGTAGTGTGACGACACCTAACACATTGAAGTGGGGCTGAAAAAGGCTGTCACTTTGGCTGATAAAATAATCCCTCACACTTCCGTTTCCACCTTCCCCTTGATAATCCGAGGCATTAAAATGAGCATCAAAGAATATTGAATCACATTCCGGCAAAAACTTCACATCCGAAAACTGCACCAAAATAACAGGCACCTCTATTACACCTCTGGATTTCACGGCAGCACTGGCGCTGGAAGCGAAACTGCCTTTTTGAAACATCTTGCGTCGTATATAATTGTCGACCTGACGAAAGCAGTCATCCGCCTGCATGGTTTCCACAAAGTTCCTGTCCTGCACCTCATGCGCCAATATTTCTGATGCAACAATTCCTTCTGCGGATATTTGGGCATAATACCACTGACCATCATTTTTTTTCTGCACCATAATACCATCAGAGGTACAATATCCGTGGACTTTTTCATTGCCGCAATGGAAGAGTGTCAATTGGGTTCCATCGCTTTGAACTATCCTGATGCAACGTGGGAAAGCACGGCTGGCCATCATTTCTATTGTTGCCAGTACTATGCATCCCATCAACAGGTATAATATTCTCAATACATTCATGCAATCTCTTTAGCAATATGCAAATTTACGCAAATTCAAACGGTTTAACGAACAAATTCGTTTTTTTCGTTCCGCTATCTCTGTTTTCCCGACAACAAATTCAGATGCACCATATCTGCATGCAATATTTCAATTTCATAAAAACCGGCATACCCCATTCCACCAATATCATACAATTTATATTTTTCAGCTTCTCTGGCATTTATTTTGTTGTATTTAAATAAAAAACATTGCATATGGCATTTATTGACTACTATAAAATCATGGGGATCAGTAAAGACACCCCGCAGGATAAAATAAGGGACGCTTACAAGAAGCGGGCGAAACAGTTCCATCCCGACCTGCATCCCAATGATCCCAAGGCTAAAGCTAAATTTCAGGCTTTGAACGAGGCTTATGATGTTCTCAGTAACCCTGAGAAACGGCGCAAATATGACCAATACGGAGAGCACTGGAAAGAAACGGAAGGTTTTGGACAGGGTAGCTATGGCAACTGGGGAGGCCAGACTGGCGCAGGGGATTTTGACTTCAGCGCCTTCGAAGGCTTAGGCGGTAACTTCAGTTCCTTTTTTGAACAGATATTCGGCAGTGGCAGGACATCCCGTCGCCGCCCGTCGCCTTTTGGCGGAAACTATTCAGACATGCCCCAGCAAGATACGCAGGCCACAGTCAACATTGACCTCTATACAGCTTTGCTCGGCGGGGATGTCATCATCCAGACTTCCAACAACAAGTTCAAGCTCAAGGTCAAGCCCTGTACCCAACAAAACTGCAAAGTACGCCTGAAAGGCAAAGGCAACATCATGCCTGACGGCAAACAGGCTGATTTGATTATAACCTTTAATATAAAACTGCCCGATTCACTTTCTCCACGCCAGCAAGAATTACTGCGCGAGATGAGAAACAGTTAGTTGGACAAAACACAAAAAAGGACGTTGTATTGAATTACAGCGTCCTCTTTTTTTATAACTGGTCTAAAGCTTGCCGGATATCACTCAGTATATCCTCTATATCCTCAATACCAACGGAGAGACGGATAAGATCAGGTGCCACACCTGCTTCTCTCAACTGTTCATCACTGAGTTGGCGGTGAGTATGGCTTGCCGGGTGCAACACACAGGTCCGGGCATCGGCCACATGCGTAACTATAGCTATCATGCGCAATGAATCCATGAACTGCACAGCTGTCTGACGGTCCCCCTTCAGGCCAAAAGCGATAACGCCACAGGAACCTTCGGGCAGATACTTTTTCGCCATTCCGTAGCACTCATCATCGGGCAATCCACTATAGTGCACCCATGCCACCCGCTTGTCATCATGAAGGAATTCAGCTACCCGCTGTGCATTTTCACAATGTCTTGGCATACGCAGATGGAGTGTTTCCAGACCCAGATTGAGCAGAAACGCATTATGGGGAGACGGTATACTGCCCAGATCACGCATCAACTGTGATACGATTTTGGTCATGTAGGCCATCTTGTCGAAAGCCTTGGTATAGGTCAGTCCGTGATAGGACTCGTCGGGTGTGCACAATCCGGGATATCTGTCGGCATATTTCTCCCAATCAAAATTACCGCTGTCAACAACACAGCCTCCGACCTGAGTGGCATGACCATCCATATACTTAGTCGTGGAGTGAGTTACAATGTCTGCACCCCATTCAAACGGCCTGCAGTTAATCGGCGTCGGGAAAGTATTGTCGACAATAAGCGGAACACCATGGGCGTGAGCGATACGGGCAAATTTCTCTATGTCCAGCACCCTGCATCCGGGATTAGATATCGTTTCGCCGAAAAGTGCCTTGGTATTTGGCTTGAAGGCTCTGGATATCTCTTCTTCGGAAGCCTCCTGACTGACAAAGGTACATTCTATACCCAGTTTTTTCAGCGTCACTCCGAAGAGATTGTAGGTTCCGCCATATATTTCGTTGGAAGAAACAATATGGTCACCCGCTTCACATATATTGAACACCGCATAAAAATTGGCTGCCTGACCGCTTGAAGTCAGCACTGCCCCCACTCCGCCTTCCAGGGCTGCAATCTTACGTGCCACAGCATCGTTTGTCGGATTTTGGAGCCGCGTATAGAAGTAGCCCTCTTTCTTCAGGTCGAAGAGGTCTGCCATCTCTTCGGTATTATCATACTTGAATGTCGTACTCTGTACAATGGGAAGCACACGCGGTTCTCCATTTTTTGGTTCATGGCCTGCCTGAACACACAATGTCGCCAATCTTGCTTTTTTTTCCATTTCTGTGTTTATCTGTTCTTTGATATTGTTTCAATATATATATTCTGATAACATTTCTCCTCTGGGATTGTTTCAGTGGGAGCGTGCTATCTTTTCACGTTCACATACCCATGCATCTATCAGCTGGCGTGATATGCTTATCCTGTCAGGTATCTGGGGCAAGGCATCATATCTGAACCATCCTCCACTCTCTATCTCTTCCTCCTGAAAGCAGAGTTCCCCACTGTCGTATTCTGCGATATATCCGACCATGACATTTCGTGGGAAGGGCCACGCCTGACTGCCAAAATATCTGATATTCTTTATTTTCAAGCCTGTTTCCTCCTTTACTTCTCTATGCAGGCATTCCTCCAGACTCTCTCCCAGTTCCACGAAACCGGATATCAGCACATAGCAGTCCCGTCTGACTGTCTTAGACTTCACCAGAAGGATCTCATCCTCTCTGCAAATCACGGCAATGACTGCCGGCGACAGTTTCGCCCATGTTTCCACCTCGCATTGAGGACAATATTTGCTTATCTTCGTCTTCAGTACCTGACGCGTCCCGCAATGACCGCAATAGAGCGTCTGACTATTCCAATCCAACATTTCCAGAGCCTTGAAAGCATTGGAGGCGTGATTTGCCGACAAGACATCAAGGCTTCTTCTGGCGGGAATCCATTCCCCGCAAGTGATATCAGCCTTATCCTTCAGCATCACGGCCTTACATATCATATCACCAACCGGCACATCCAACACGGCCGACTCTCCCGAAACCGGACACTCCTCAGTGCAGGGCACTTCATAGTCACCCCCGGCAGTTTTTAACACTAACAGTTCCCTGTTATTAAAGACATACCAGTAATACATCTGTCAGCTATTATGGCAGGATAAAGAAATTTTGAGCGTTGTTATAGCAGATATCTTCTATCATTTTCCCTATGCGCTCCAATTCCGACATCGGCAGTCTGCCCTTATCCAGGTCATTGGCTATCATATTACACAGGAATCGGCGGAAATATTCATGACGACAATACGACAGCACGCAATGGGAGTCTGTTGCCATACCTATAAAACGGCTCAGCAATCCATGACTGGACAGGGCATCCAACTGGCGCTGCATGCCCTGGTCATTGTTGAGATACCACCAGGCTGGTCCCAGCTGGAGCTTACCCGGATAGGAACCATCTTGGAAACTGCCCAGGATAACAGCCACCATTTCAAAATCTTTCGCATTGAGATTATATACTATGGTCCGACACAACAGACCTCGGGTAAATACACGGTTGAAGTATTTCCCCATGGCAACGCCCAGATTTTTGTCGTTCATGCCGTCAAATCCGCTATGGCGCCCCAGCATCTTGAACATCGTTGTATTCAAGTCGGTTTGCACACCCACATGGTACTGCTGCACCCAACCTGCCTTGTAATCCATTTCACACATCATCATGAGCAGTGCGGCCTTCAGCTTATTCTGTTCAACAGCAGTGAGCGGTTTGCCCTGGATAATCTTGATAACTATCTCATCAATCTCAGGTGCCGTATATTCTTCAACATAAAAGGAATCAATACTGATGTCTGAAACCCTGCATCCCTGTGAATGGAAATAGGAATGCCTGTTTGTGAGTGCCTCCACCAGACTGCCGTAATTGCGTATCACTACCCCCGAAACGTCTGACAGCTCATCGATATAGCGGTTGAATTTCTCCACGTCTTCCACTTCAAATATCCTGTCAGGCTTCCATGTCGGATACATTCTGAAATCGCGTTTTTCTTCCCGCCACAGCTTATGGTAAGCCAGGCTGTCGGTCATATCATTGGCTGTACATATGGCCTTGACATTGAAACGGCGGATGAGATTCTGCATGGAATATTCAGGCTGCTGCAGTTTGGCATTACATTCATCATATATTTCGCGCGCCGTTTCCGGATTGAGCACCTTGTCTATACCGAAAACACGTTTCAGTTCGAGATGAGTCCAATGATACAGCGGATTGCGAAAAAGGTGTGGTACCGTATCTGCCCACTTCCGAAACTTATCCCAGTCGGAGGTATCACCTGTAACATATTTTTCCCGAATACCGTTTGCACGCATCGCACGCCATTTGTATTCGCCCGGTTGCAGCCACAATTCCGTAATTGACCTGAACTGACAGTCTGCGACAATCTTTCGGGGATCCAAATGAGCATGATAATCCATTATAGGCATATGCTCCGCATGGTTGTGATATAACTCAGAGGCCAAAGGGGTCTCCAGCAGGAAGTCGTCACCGATATAAGTTTCGTATGCCATTATTGTATAATAATTTCTTAGCTGATTTTTGCAAAAGTACAAAAAACTATTTTTGAAACCAAGACTTGACCCCGACAAAATCATTTCAGTTATTAGCAAGAAGGCGTGGCTTATTTGGCAAAAACAGTAACTGAATGATGTCAGAGGTTAAAATCAGTGTAATCATCAAATCCGCCTAATATACGGAGACAATACTTATTACACCGCCTCAGAGCAATGTTTTCTTCCCTTCAGATTTTATGTTTCCCGATGGTGAACATACATTCAGCGTCGGTGAACGTATATTCCGCATCGGGGAACGTATGTTTCGCATCGGGAAACATAAAATCTCCCGGGATATAATCTCATTTCCGATGCCGAGGTCTGGATATCATCACCCCCTTCCCTAAAAAGGATTATCCAAAAAACAAAAAATCCTGGCATCCAGAAGAAATATGTTCCTTCCAATAGAAGCCTTAGCCGCAATCAAGGCAAAATGACGATTTTTTAAAAATATAATCCGGAGAAAGTAAGCCGTATTCATGCCATTTTTATTAACTTTGTTGAAAATTGAACTATACAAAACAATAACAGGTTTACCACTATTATGGACAAGGAATTTTTCAAAAAAATCATTTCAAAATTCGACATTAAGGGCACTGTATGCGACATCAAGCCCATGGACAAAGGCTTAATCAATGATTCATACCACGTCTACACTCTGGAAAAAGGTATGCCGGAATATGTCCTCCAGCACATCAACAACAAGATTTTCGAGAATGTTGACCTCCTCATGGACAACATCGTAGCCGTGACCCGGCACATCCGCCGCAAATATGAAGCGCAGGGGGTGAAGGACATTGACCGGCGGGTACTCAACTTCATTCCACGTAAAGACAGTGACAAATACTATTATCAGGACAGCGAAGGAAAATACTGGCGGGT
>CACYCZ010000101.1 GCA_902773055.1 uncultured Bacteroidales bacterium | reverse complement strand
TTTTGTGATACCCAAGGTGAGTTTAGTTTCGCCATACGCGTGTGTTGAAGTTCATGGCCAGTATCGGAATGAAATAACCGGTGGATACTCCAAGGATTCCATCAGTCTGTTTGCTCTGACCGATTTGAATGCCGCTCTGTCTGATGTGAAAAATGAACTAGGAAATAAGGTCAATGTGAACCTGTTGACTCATCTGGAATACAGCCGTGCCCTGTATCTGGTGCGTAAGGGCTACAGTGTGTATGCAGCAAAGAAACGGGCCGATCAAGAAATTATGTCCGCTTTTGAGTTGCCGACTACCGTTGATAATAGCGAGAACTTAAGTGCCTTTGAAAATTCTGATGACAACAAAGTGAACTATGCTAATGCGAGTCTGATGGCGCTGGGTCTACTTTTCCTTGGCAACAGGAATGATGCCGAAATCAAGGCTGCAATAGACAACTTTATCAAGGATTTTGAAACGGACGGTGTCTGGAATGATGTTAAAACAAAGACTGTGATGGCAGACTTTGCTGCTGAAATAGATGCTTCAGAAATTCGTGCAAATATCAAGGCTTGGAATGTCATGAGTATTCCGCAATTTGAAAATCCACTGGAAATATTTTGGAACAATGTATATGGATTGGGAGGATGCTCAGATAAGCGAAAGGGGGACGTTGTTCCAAATAGCAACAAGTTAAGTAAAAACTATAATAAATATTTTATCTGTAATTCAACTGATTGGATTGCTGCCACCACCTACCAGAAGGATACATATGAATGGTCTGCAGGGAAATCTGGCGAATTAAGAAAAGGTAACGTGACGGATACTATATATGTTTATGAAGGCTCAAATTGGATGGTTGCTAGAAGGGAAATGACTATCGGCCTTTGCGGAGAAAGTAACGCAGACGTGGTGAACTTATTTGATGGTGTGTATTATATCTGCAAGAATAATGTCTGGGATACTGCGACTGTGCTTGAGTATGATACTTATGGTAAAATTTGTCTGACAGATGGGTCGATTGTGAGTGGAACAGTTGTTTCTTCAAATAAGTATGTTTGTGATGCAGCGGCCTTTCGTGAACTTTCTGATATGGAGAAATCTTTGGAAAAAGCCTGCGTCAGTTATACGGAAAATGATGAAATTCGAAAACAGATATCGAAAGGGATAGATTCTGTTTATACATGTAAAAATAGTTCGTGGAATGCTAGTTACGTGAAAAAAGAAGGAATGTTGTTTGATAAGAGGGACTCTAATGTCTATAGAATAGTAACGATTGGCTCGCAAACTTGGATGGCTGAAAACTTGAACTATGCCGACAGCATTACCACGAAGAGCCTGTTGAAACGTAGCTGGTGCTATGACAAGGTTGCTGCCAACTGCAATAAATACGGACGTCTCTACTCCTGGGGTGCGGTTATTGACTCGGTAAAGCTTGCGACTGATGTCGACAACCCGCAGAGATGCGGCTATGGCAGGACCTGTGTGCTTCCGGTAAAGTATCAGGGTATTTGCCCCGATGGCTGGCACTTGCCGACCAAAAACGAATGGGAAACTCTGTTTGCCGAAGTGGGCGGACTGTCAATTGCTGGTAAAATTCTCAAGTCACAGACGGGCTGGAATAGTAATGGGGATGGTACGGACGGCGTGGGCTTTTCCGCGCTGCCTGCTGGCTACGGGGCCGGCAGTGACCTCTTCTACAGCGATGGCAGCGGCGCCTCCTTCTGGAGTGCTACTGAGTACTATAGTGACTTCGCCTACATCATGCACCTAAACTACTATGAAGAGAATGCGCGCCTGTACGGCGAAGCCAAGAACTACTGGTTTTCAGTTCGTTGCCTCCAGGACTAGGGCGCGTGCCGTTGGCCTGCGCCGGGCCTAGCCACGTAGTGGCATGGCCCTTCAATATTCTCTCCCCCAAACATCAAACAATGAGGTGTAAAATGGCTACATATTCAATCACAGCAATCATTACAAAAATTGATTCAAAAAATAAAGTGACAATCAGTGGTGTTGGCAAACATCGCTACGAAAAATCGAAGGATGAGGTTTATAACCTGCTGGAAGAAAATGCTAAACCGGAGTCGTCTAAAGTTCTTAAACAAGATATGGCATTCTCTATTGTTAAATCTGGTGTTGTAAAATCTTGTGCTATAAAGACAATACTTCTAGCAATGGCTATGCTTAATAAGAAACCCTTGAAATTG
>CACYCZ010000100.1 GCA_902773055.1 uncultured Bacteroidales bacterium | reverse complement strand
TTTTGTGATACCCAAGGTGAGTTTAGTTTCGCCATACGCGTGTGTTGAAGTTCATGGCCAGTATCGGAATGAAATAACCGGTGGATATTCCAAGGATTCCATCAGTCTTTTTGCTCTGGTCGATTTGAATACCGCTTTGTCTGATGTGAAAAATGAACCTGGAAATAAGGTCAATGTGAACCTGCTGACTCATCTGGAATACAACCGTGTTCTGTATCTGGTGCGCAAGGGCTACAGTGTGTCTGCAGCGAAGAAACGGGCCAATCAAGAAATTATGTCCGCTTTTGAGTTGTCGACTACCGTTGAGAATAGTGAGGATTTAAGTCCCTTTGAAAATTCTGATGACAACAAAGTGAACTATGCTAATGCGAGTCTGATGGCGCTGGGCCTACTTTTCCTTGGCAAAAGGAATGATGCCGAAATTAAGGCTACAATAGACAATTTTATTAAGGATTTTGAAAAGGACGGTGTTTGGGATGATGCAAAAACAAAGGCTATGATGGCAGACTTTGCAGCTGAAATAGATGCTTCAAAAATTCGTGCAAATATCAAGGTTTGGAATGTCTTGAGTATTCCGCAATTTGAAGATCCGCTGGAAATGTTCTGGAACAATGTGTATGGATTGGGAGGATGCTCCGATAAGCGGATGGGGAATGTTGCTCCAAATAGCAATAAGTTAAGTAAAAATTATAATAAATATTTTATCTGTAATTCGACTAATTGGATTGCTGCCACCACCTATCAGAAGGATACATACGAATGGTCTGCAGGGAAATCTGGCGAATTAAAAAAAGGTAACGTGACGGATACTATATATATTTATGAAGGCTCAAATTGGAAGGTTGCTAGAAGGGAAATGACTATCGGTCTTTGCGGAGAAAGTAACGCAGGCGTGGTGAGCATATTTGATGGTGTGTATTATATCTGTAAGAATAACGGCTGGGAAACAGCAACTGTGCTTGAGTATGATACTTATGGAAAAATTTGTTTGACAGATGGGTCAATTGTGAGTGGAACAGTTTTTTCATCAAATAAGTATGTTTGTGATGCGGCGACCTTTCGTGAGCTTTCTGATATGGAGGAATCTTTGGAAAAAGCCTGCGTCAGTTATACGGAAAATGATGAAATTCGGAAACAGATATCGAAAGGGATAGATTCTGTTTATACATGTAAAAATAGTTCGTGGAATGCAGGTTGCGTGAAAAAAGAAGGAATGTTGTTTGATAAGAGGGACTCTAATGTCTATAGAATAGTAACGATTGGCTCGCAAACCTGGATGGCTGAAAACTTGAACTATGCCGACAGCATTACCACGAAGAGCCTGTTGAAACGCAACTGGTGCTATGACAATATTGCTGCCAACTGCGATAAGTACGGACGTTTCTATACCTGGGCGGCGGCTATTGATTCGGTGAAACTGGCAACCGATGCCGACAATCCGCAGAAATGCGGTGATAACAGAACCTGTACGCTCCCGGCAATGGTCCAAGGCATTTGCCCCGACGGCTGGCACCTGCCGACGCAAGCAGAGTGGAACACTTTGTTTACTGAATTGGGCGGAAAATCGACAGCCGGTAAGATTCTCAAGTCTCAGACGGGTTGGTATGGTAACGGCAATGGTACGGACGGCGAGGGCTTTTCCGCATTGCCTTCCGGCTATAGGGATTACATAGGCTTTTTCAAATATGGTGGCAGCTATGCCTACTTCTGGAGTGCTTCAGAGGATGGTTACACCTCTGCCTACCTTATGTACTTGTACTATGGCGACGAGAATGCGAACCTGAATGACTACGCCAAGAGCTTTGGGTTTTCAGTTCGTTGTCTCCAGGACTAGGTTGCCTATCGCAAACGGGTCTAGGACCTGTAAGGGCCGCAGCCTATAAATTTTTTCTTTTTTCACTAAAACATCAAACAATGAGGTGTAAAATGACTACATATTCAATCACTGCTATCATTACAAAAATTGATTCAGAAAATAAAGTGACGATCAGTGGTGTTGGCAAACATCGCTACGAAAAATCGAAGGATGAGGTTTAAAACATACTGGAAGAAAATGCTGAACCAGAGTCGTCTAAAGTTCTTAAACAAGATACGGCATTCTCCATTGTTAAATCTGGTGTTGTAAAATCTTGTGCTATAAAGACAATACTTCTAGCAATGGCTATGCTTAATAAGAAACCCTTGAAATTG
>CACYCZ010000099.1 GCA_902773055.1 uncultured Bacteroidales bacterium | reverse complement strand
CTATTCGGTCAATGCGTTCTATTATGCATATCTGGGCAGTCTCTCCCTGCTGCCTAAGGCAAGCCGCAAAGCCCATTATGAACTTTCAGGGAAATGGACCCATTTCCCCAACGGGACGCCGCTGGACCTCTCGCAGGAGGAATATGAGCGTTTTCAGGCTCATGAGATGAATTGTCTTGAGGAAGAGGTCGGCAGATATGGTGCTCCGATTAACTACGAAGATCGGAAACTCAACGAAATGGAAACCCAGATCAATCAGCTGGAAGACAAACTGAAGTAACGGATAAGAGATATATCAAAGGAAATACTATGCCGAAGAAAACATATGATTCATTGCCGGACAATTATTATGTGTGTCAGCACGGCGGCTGCCCTATGGCAGCGACCTGCCTGCATCAGCTGGCCTATCCCGTGCTGATGAAAAAGGAGCCTGTAATAAGGCTGATAAATCCAGAGCTGTGCCAGCCGACGGCTGAGTGCAGGTATTATCGTGACGCTGCGCCGGTGACCTATGCCCGCGGATTCACGAATTTTCAGGAAAGGATGTACCCCAACCAATACAAGACATTCATGTGGATGCTGATAGGTAAGTTCGGACGCAATGCCTACTATGAGCGCCGACGCGGGGATACGCTGCTTTCGCCTCAGGAGCAGAAGATTGTGCTGGATGCCCTGCACAAGGTGGGAATCACCGGGGAGGTGAAATTCGACAGTTATGAGAAACATATCAACTGGTATGATTGATGCAGTACTTCAGCCAGAGTACTGCATTCCTCCGGCATGAGTACCCGCGTACTCAAGCCGGAGGAACAGGGATGGCCTGAGGGACGCGATATCCCGGCAGGGTATGGAGGAAAGGGGGCGATGATAGATTTGACGTCGGATGAGCCTCTTTAGTCATGACATGAATTATTAAAGCAGAAAAATGATGAAAGCAGAAAAGTATACACCGCAGCCGATTGACACGACTGATGTCGTGCTGCCTGAAGAACTGGAGCAGCTGGCAGAGCTGATGGCCAGAAATGTGCATGAGGTATGGGCCGGGAGCCGCATGGCTCAGGGCTGGACTCACGGGGCTCAGCGTGATGATGCAAGGAAGACGCATCCCTGCCTGGTGCCGTATGAAGAACTGCCCGAAACGGAGAAGGAGTATGACCGCAACACTGCCGTCGGCACGCTGAAACTGATTGTGAAACTGGGTTTCAGGATTTCGCGGTAAGGGAATATTTTTTTTGTCCCGACACTGATAGAAAGAGCTGCATATGCGGCTCTTTCTTGGTATATGTCTAATGTTAAAATTTGATGACAATGAAAAAGATTTCTACGAGTATGTTCTTCACGGTGATGTGGAGAGGTTTGTGTCAGGCTGTGAGATGGTTGTCCGGACTGTTCGGCTACAGGAGGGCGGGCCGGCTGGCCAAGTGTGTATGGGGTGTTTTCAGCGTCAGTATGGCGCTTTGTGCAGCCATACTGGCGGGGGTGTTGCTCTGGGCTGCAGGCAATAAGGTGTATTACACTTACCGCAGGCACTTCGGTTTGTGTAGTGTCAGGTATTGTCGCTACCAGACGATGGTCAGCAGGGATATATGCTTCCATAACCATCATGACGGGAAGGGCTATGTATACAACGTGCGCACGGGAGAAAAGACGGTGAAAAACGTGATATGGATTGCCGAACCGCTGAAGGGCGATTCGCTGATTTGTTTCAGCACGGGCAAGAAGCGAGGCTATTTTAACCGCAATACGGGCAGAGTGGTTGTGGAGCCCAGGTATGACCACGCGTGGGTCTTCTCAGACGGATTGGCCGCAGTGGAGGAAAATGGTTCAATCCATTTTATCGACGGCACTGGCAAGGTGGTTATTGATAATGCAATGGAGTATGTGCCCGACCATGAAGGCTATGTGTTTCACGAGGGCTACTGTGTGGTGGATGCCCGTGACGGCATACACCGGGGGCTGATGGACAGGACGGGACGGATGATGCTGGCGGCTGAGTACGACTGCATCTCTCCGTCGGGCGACTGGAAATACTGGTGTGTGAGAAAGGGCGACTCCACGGCGGTGCTGGACGATGGGATGAAGGAGGTATTGCCCATGATGGCCGGCTCTGGCGTGATTGACGGAAAGACTGTCAGGGTGGTGATGCCCGACCATACGCTGCGCAGGTACGACATGGAGGGCAGGCTGATAGATGACTTCTATATATGGAATGTCTTTACGCTGGAGTATGACAAGGATGAGATGGCATATAAGGTCAAGGAGGTCGAGAACGAAAATACCGGCCTGACGGATGAGGTGACGGAAGCCTGTCATCTGAGGGCGACGGCGCGCCTGAGGGTGTATGTCGCCGGTGACGGATACAAGGGACTGATGACTGCCGACGGTCACAGGGTGACGATGCCGTTGTACAAGGATATCCAGGCCATTGGATATGATGTGTATATGTGCAGCATGGAGGATGATACGAAGGTTATTGTAAACGGCAAGGGAGAAATCGTCAGGTAAGGCTGGCGGTTTCTCCCTTGCAGGGGGATGTCGGTGCCTGATACTGTCGTTCGCCCCTTCTTGCCAGAACCCGGCGGGAAGGGGCGAATGTGGCTCAGATGATACTGTATCCCTGAGCGGGGACGAGGGTGCCTTTGCAGGGATAAGGGGTGTCTGTGTAGTTACAGATGATTTTCCGGCCGTTGGAGAAGGTCGTACATTTGACGCCGGGAGCCAGTTCCCGATGGTCGGTGATGGTCTCCCTGACGAGATCCTTGTATTCCATGAAGATGTCGTAGCCCTTCTTGATCTGGGTAACGGCATCGTCCAGCTCCTCATCGGTGGCACACCGCAGGTCGAGTTCGCCGCCCATCCAGTTCTGGGACATCTGGGCCTTGAAGGAGGAATAGAAGTAGAACATGGGGCGGGAGGTGTATTCTACGACGTTCAGGGCATCGCCGACCGGCTTGATGGGGAAGTTTACGGTGAAGTTGGAGACGTTGCTCATGATGTAACCGTTGAAGACGATGAACCACAAGGGGAGGAAGTCGTCGAATATTTCCTTGTCGTGAGGCCTGTGGGTGGAGCGTGTGGCATACATGGCGTAGTCGAGGACCTTGGCGGTATAGTCCTTGCCGCCTTCCGACTGGGAGCCGCCGAAGAGGCGCTGGCTCTCTTCAAGCATCTTGTTGCCGTAGACGGCAGCTTCCTTCTTGTTGAGAGGATGGCGGGGGTCGAAGCAGTCGTGAGGGTTAATGATGCTCAGCACATCGATGAAATGCAGGCCGTGGATGCCCAGCCGTGCCATCTCGGGCTCGTCGCGCTTGAAGAATTTCTCATAGCTCTGCTTGGGACAGATGTCATACATCCTGCCTCCGCCGTAGATTGCCTTGGACTTGAGGTCGCCGTGTATGTCCTTGCACGCATGGTAGCCGTCGTCCCAGTCTTCGCAGATGCTGTATATGTCGGTGCGGTTGTTGTGGAGGTCAATGCGGTAGCCTGCCTGCCCGGCTTTCCTGATGACTTTCTGCAGTCCCTCGTAACCGCCCAACTGAGGGTCGGGGGGAAATATTTCGGGGAACCGGCCGTCGTGGCCCTTGATGTTCCACCCTACGAGGCAGAGCTCGGCTTTCCTGATGCCTTTGGCTACCATGGCATCGATGATGTCGCAGACGCGGTCAAAGGTGACGGCCACATGCATGGGAGGCTCGTTTGCGTGCGTCTGCTCATGTATGGGTGACGGAGACTCTTTCCAGCCCATGCGAATCCGTACCTCGGGGGATTCGGCGGCATAGGCTATTTCGGGGCGCGTCTTGATTTTCTCCTTTATCGTGGCCGGCATGCGGTTGTTTTTCAGCAGCCATTTGCGGTATTTCAGCGCAATGGCGGTATAGCTGTTGCGTCTGACGGGGTAGAAGAGTATGGTGAGGTCTTCGTATGGCTTGATATCCCGGAGATAATATGCCTCGTTGAGGCTGTACTGGCCGTCTTTGAGCCTGACGAGCTGGCGGCTCTCAAACTTCATGCCTTCCTTGATAGCCAGCCACGTCTTGCCGTTGGCTTCATGGTAGCCACTGATACAGAGGGGGCCTTCGTCCCAGCCTGCGGTGAACTGTACGCCGTCGGTGATATCGTTCAGGTCGGGGGTGACGAGGTATTTCTCTTCCCACTGCTTCTTGTACGGCAACTGCCGGTGGGGGATGTCATAGCGTGTCAGCAAACCGTCGTTGTTGATGAAATAGCCGTGTTCGCCCTGACGGCCTGTGGCCATGGACGGTGTGACGAGCAGAAACTCCAGCGGTTCCAGCTCGTGCCTGGGAACACGGAGAATATAGCCTCCGTCGGAGGTTTTCTGCAGTTTGACGATGGTGGACTCCCGCTTGCGGCTGTCCTTTAATACCTTGTAGAGCCGGGCTGTCGGAACGGCAGCGCAGACTGTCTGTGAAATAGGGGATAATAATAAGATTGTCAGCAGAATAAGTTTGTTCATTGTATAAATATGTTAATATGGTTTCTCCTTATGAGGGTCAGAACGTGACCGCACTACGGCATACGGTCGTGGCCTTGCCGTCGGCAGGCTTCGTGATTTCGGCATGGTAGAGCAGAGGTGATGCTTCTTCAATGCTTATGTTCAGGAGATTGCCGACATAGCTTTCAGCGCAGTATTCCATCTCAATGCGCTTGGCCGGATGAGACATGGTCAATTGAGAGGGAAGACTGTCTAAGACATATTCTATGTAGCGGATGCTGTTGACGTGGCCGTTGGTGTCAAGGTCGCTGTAAAAGGTGGAGCGTTCGGTCTGAATCATGGGGGTGTTCACCCTGATGCGGCTGCGCCGGATGTCTACAGTGTCGTCGAGATGAATGTATTGGTCAAAGCTGTTGCCGAAGATACTGTTCAGCTCGGCCGGCATTCGTGTCTGGGAATTAATCATGGCCCAGATGGTAAGAATGCGCCCTATGGGAACGCCTCTGTCATCGAGCAGGAGGAAATAGCGGTCGGTAAAGTAGCGGTAATAATTTCTGATCCATGTGGACAGGCTGTAGCTTTCGTGCACGCAAGGCCAATGGTCAATTTCGACAACCATGCGTGAGAGAACCCAAAGGTATGGGATATGGTCTTTTTCAAACTGGTCGAATCCCCGACGCCGGGCATGATGGGTGGCTGCCGACAGGATGCGCGTACCTAAGACATGCCAGGAGAGCCTGTTGTTGCAGTCGGTGTCAAAAGGGTCTACGGTAAAACTGTAGGTGTCTGTTTTGTCTTGCATGATGATATCTTTTTGCTATTTTTCCAAGCAGGGAAGGGTTCAGGCCGATATGTACCCATGAATAATTTCGTGCAATTTTACGAAAAAGTTTGGAAATAATATCGGTACGGGAAAAAGAAGTTGTCGGAAAAGCCTTATCTTTGCACATAGCAATGTAAAATGAAGAATAAACAGTAAAGTAATATCGCAATGAAAAAGGTATGCTTGTTTCTTTCCCTGTTCATCCCGGCAATAATGTCGGCTCAGATATTTACTTCGGTTTCCTTGAAGAAAATTGCCGGCAGAGAGGCGTCGGACACAAAACTGGCAGGCATAAGTCCTATGGGAGACTATGTCCTGACAACGACAGCGGGCAATAAGGGACTGAAGAAAACGGATTTGTCAACAGGACGCGAAGACGTGCTGACAGAGGCTGTCGGCGCAGGCATGGGCGCTGCCGTTTCGGACGACGGCAGGCAAGTGGTGTACCGGGAAGTATCGTTTACTCCTGAAGAACACCTGAGAATGACGGCATTGAGGAGTATCGCAGTTGACAGCAAGAAGGTCAGTACCCTGTGTCGCCCCATGCGTCAAGTCAAGGCGTATGGCTTCAACAGAAACATTGTCTATACAATGAATGATGACGATGATATACTGATATATAAAGGTATTGCCGGCGGGCAGCAGGAGATGTCGGCTCCATGTGTATTCCTGGAAGACCTGCAACTGATGCTGAACAAGGATGGTGAGACGGTCAGGTTGTCGCCCAACGGTGTTGATGTCAGTTATATATGGCCGTCGGTTTCTCCTGACGGGAAGCATATTTTGTATTATGTCAGTGGTAAAGGCGCCTATGTCTGCGACATTGATGGCGGGAACGTGAAATTTGTCGCCCATGACTGCAGGGCTCCGCAGTGGTATGACAATAACATTGTTATAGGTATGGATGACAAAGACGATGGTGAAATATTATTGTCGTCTTGCATCGTTGCCTATACATTGGACGGGAAAAGCCAGCGGCTCACTGACCCTACATCATTGACAATGTATCCCTATTGCTCTCAAGGCAAAGGAATTGTGGCATGCTCTACGGGGTATGGAGAAATATACGTACTGAGTTTAACCAAATAACGCGAGGAGGACATTTGCAATGAAAACAATAACTGTTCTGCTGCTGTTACTGAGTGAGGCTGTACTGTATGCCGCTACGCCGAGAAGGGTATATATCAATCCCGGGCACGGCAGTTGGGGACCCAACGATCGCCCATGTGCAACGATACCATATCCGATGCTTTCCAGTACGGGGCGTCCCGATACATGCGGATTTTATGAGTCTAATACAAATATGTGGAAAGGCTATGAATTAGCGCGTCGGCTTCAGGCTGACGGATATACCGTCAAATTGTCTCGCTACGGCAATGGTCCTTATCCATATGTGGCTGGTGCAAGCAATGCCGAGGATTATAATCGCGCTCTGAGTGAAATAGCTGCCGAGGTAGATAGCTGGGGGAGTGATATGTTTATTTCGATACATTCAAATGCGACTACCGATGGCTCAATTACCAATTATCCATTGTTCTTGTATCGTGGTTCCGATGCAGAAGAGTGTGTTCAGGGCAGTAAAGATATGTGCAGAGCGGTATGGCCTTATCTCGTGGAATGCATGAAGTCAGGACTGGAGTTCCAAAACTATTATACCAGTTCAACAAACATACGTGGTGACTGGGATTTCTATCATTCCCATACGACCAACTCCAAAGGCTATGACGGCTATCTCGGTGTGCTCAAACATGGTACTCCGGGATTTCTGAGCGAGGGATATTTCCATACTTATCAGCCCGCCCGCCATCGTGCCCTGAATCCGGACTTCTGTTATCAGGAAGGCTTAAGGTATTACCGTGGCATAGTGAATTATTTCGGTACCAAGGCAGATACCAAGGGGTATATCATGGGGGTCGTCAAGGATAATAGTCAGACGATGGATGGATACAATTGTTACAATTACAAGAGCGGAACTCATGATGCATATATGCCCGTCAATGGGGCTACAGTGCGCTTGAGAGATGCCAACGGCGCCTTTGTGGGCATGTACACAGTGGACAAGAAGTATAATGGTATCTTTGTGTTTAATGATTTGCAGCCTGGAACGTATTATATCGATCTGAAGGCTGACGGGTATGCCACGCAACAGGCAACGACCAACAGAGTCGTAGTTAAATCCAATGCAACCTCTTATCCTATTCTATATATGGCCAAGGGTGTGACATCTGATTTTGAAACTGTGGATGGAACAGTAACGATAACTTCTCAGGGAAAGGGCGTGGTAAAATATGGCGATGTGGAAGTGCGTGAAGGCACACAGAAATCCAAGGCAACACCCGGTGAGCAAGCTGTATTTACTCTTGTTCCCGATGAGGGGAGCTATCTGAGCGGACTGACAGTTGATGGTCGCGATGTGATACAGGAGGTCAAGGCTGGCACCTACACCGTAGACAAGGTTTCCTCAAATATTAAGTTGAATGCCACGTTTACCCAGAATACATATGTGGTAACGATGACAATCGGTGGTGGCGGATATGCCGTACTGCCCGATACGGTACTGACGTCTGTCGTGTTCAAATACAAGGTGGGGCATGGCGACGACTTGCCGGTTACCTTGCGGCCGAAGGACGGCTATGAAGTAAAGGATATCAAACTTAACAAGGTTTCAGTGTTAAGCGACATGATAGACAATGTCTATACGATAAGGAACATTACTTCTGCCCAGAAGTTCAATGCTACGTTCCAAGTGGCTGCGGGCATTAACGGTAATCGGACGGGAGTCGTGGCAATGACGGCTCGCACAGGAAGGGTAGAAGTAAGTGGTGCCAAGGTCGGCAATATGGTTTCGGTTACTGACATTGGCGGAAATGTTGTCTTTAGGACAAGGGCATTGACTTCTGATTTTTATATAGATATTCCCGTTGCAGGAGTATATGTAGTTCGTGTCGGAAAACATACAGCCAAGCTTTCAGTTAGATAGTTAAAGTAAATTGAGTTAAAAGAATATATAAAAAATAGAAAACGATGTCAGAAAAGAAGATATACGAGAAACTGATACGTATTTTTCCCGATTATCCTAAGAAGGGTATTAATTTTATTGACTGGATGCCGGTTGTGGGCAATCGGGAAGCAATGAGAGAGTTGATCAATGATATGGCAGAACTGGTAAGTGAGCGGAAGTTCACTAAAGTGGCAGGTTTGGAAACGAGAGGATATTTAGTCGGTATACCATTGGCCGAAAAACTTGGATTAGGATTTGTCCCTATTCGCAAGAAGGGTAAATTGCCCGGTCCGTGTCTGTCCCAGGAATATGATTTGGAGTATGGTACAGATGTCATAGAGATACAGGTAGATGCCGTCTGTGCTGATGACAAAGTCTTGATAGTTGATGATCTGCTGGCTACAGGAGGAACTGTTGAGGCGGCCAATAAACTCATAGGGCGCAGGACTAAGGATATTGTTGACTTGTTTTTTATTGAATTGGAAGACTTGGGAGGTATCAAGCATTTGCAGTATCCCAGTTTCTCTCTGCTCAAAATGAAAGAAAAATAATGAGGAAAACTTTTTTTCTGTTCCTGTTGCTCCTTTTAGTGCAGGAAACATGGGGGCAGAGTGCCCGCCAAACTGATTATATCAATCAGTATATGGGAATGGCTATTAAGCAGATGGAGAAATATAAGATACCTGCCAGCATTACTTTGGCTCAGGGCTTGCTTGAAAGTGCGGCCGGTGCAAGCCGCCTGGCCAGGGAAGGGAACAATCATTTTGGAATAAAGTGCGGTACGGCATGGCATGGGCCTTATATGCTGATGACTGACGATGCTCCCAATGAGCATTTCAGGGTTTATTCCAGTGCGGAGGAAAGCTATGAAGACCATTCCTTGTTCCTGAGGCAGAATCAGCGTTACTCCAGTCTGTTTTCTTTGCATATTACGGACTATAAAGGATGGGCTTATGGTCTGAAGAAGGCTGGCTATGCAACTAATCCCAACTATGCAGTCAATCTCATTCAGCTTATTGAGAATTTCAACCTGTACAAACTTGATGGTTCTTATTCTCGTTCATTGGCTAAGGAGATAACAAATGTTTCCATAGACCATCAGGTGTTTATGTGCAACCGCAATTTCTATACTATTGCCAAGTCTGGCGATACGTTTAAGAGTTTAGGTGAGGAAATGGGTGTTTCCCGCCGTAAATTATGCAAATACAATGAGGTGGACAAGCACCACGTTCTTCAGGAAGGAGATATAGTATTCCTGCAGGAAAAGCAGAAGCGTGCTGACAAGAGCCTTAAGGGTTATTGGCATCAGGTACAACCCGGAGAGTCGATGTACAGTATAGCTCAGCATTACGGCATGAAAGTTAAGACGTTGTATAAGATAAACTACCGCGAAGCTGATTATGTTCCTCAAGTAGGCAGTCTCTTGCTGATACGCTGAAAATTGTCTCTTTTTTTTATTAACAATACCGTGTTATTGCGTTTAGGGCAGTAACACGGTATTTTGTTATTTGTCTTCTGGAAGGGCATGGGAAACCTCCTTGCCTCATAGGAGAGAATGGCATGATTTATATTCTTCTTGATGCCGCTATGAGGGTGTGTCAGGATGATTACTTTAATATATAGGTCCCCCGGCGGAAGGTGATATATGTTTTTCCCTTGTAAAAGTCAATGCCTTCGGGCTCGTCGAAGTAGAAAGCAAAGTCATAGATTTTTTCTACCTCCAGATTCTTCAGGTTGATGACAAACATTTTTCGGGAGAAATCCCAGTTTTTCTTCTTGGATGTGCGCAGACCGGCCATAATGTACATTTTCCCATTATGGATTTCTTTGTCTTGTGTGACATAGAACATGGGATACGCAGCGCGGCGCAGTATGTCGGCAGAATGCAGCACAACTTGTTTCTCTTGGCGTGACGGCAGGTTGAATACCAACAGTATGACTCCGGTAGCGACGCGGTCGTTGCCTTCAATGCCTTCGAGGTATGTGTGTGCGTAGAGCTTGTTGTTCTTGGCATCAACGATCCAGTCGGTAAAGCCCGCTCCTGCGATGCTGTCGGGTATATCCATGGAAATGGTCTGGATGAGCCGCGATGTCCATTTGTCCTGTTTCTTGTCATAGGCAATGTCTTCAACAAAGAAGCGCCGCTGGTTGTTCCACTCTGAGGTGTAGAGGTAATTCTTCTTCCCTTTTTTGACCAGGTTGGCTACATTGCAATGGGGGGTATATTTCACGCAGTCCAGATCAAAGGTTACGGAGTCGGCTGTGGAGAACAGGGGATAGGCTATGGCGTGCCCGTCGTTGCTCAGGCATATCAGATGCTTTTCACAAATGAAGGAAGCCTGTTTGCATATCGGGTCGAAAACGTGAGTCATCCGGGCCTGTTCCTGTGGTACATGGGCGAATGCACTGTATGTCTGGGCCTGAAAAGTCAAGGGGATGAACATGGAGAAAATGCCTGCCAGAACTTTGTGGAGATACCCGGCTCTGAGAGACTTTCTGTCGGAAATGATTTCAAAATGCTGTGTCATAAGTTCTAAAGGGTTTATGATGTTGTTGGAATGTTATGAGAATCAGTTGAATATGATTTGTTTCCCGAAGGGCTCAAATATGCTCGTCAGGATATCCTGGGCATTCTTTATGGCGGCAGCCCTGTTCTGGGGAGTGTTGTAACGATGCCTTATTCTTGCTTCTATTTTGTCAATCAGGGGTGAAGCGTCGTAGCCTACGGCTCCTTCTTCGTTTTCGTTGTCTGACTTGAACCATGAGTAGATGGTTGACTGTACGAATTTAGGTTCAGGCAAAGTAATGCGTAAGGTGTTGGTAATGGAGTCGGTTTCATACTTTACCTTGCTCATGTCCATGGTGAAGCTTACCTGCTGTCTGAGGAGTTGCAGGCACAGGTGTTTTTTCGCCCATAGCCCGGTGCCGAGGAAGCCGCTGCCCATGAAGGTATCTTTTGCTACATCTTCGGTTATTGCCGTAAACAAGTAGAGCTCGCCGACAGGCCTGATGTTTTCTACCATGGCGGGTGTTGAGGCGATGCTCATCCCGACAGGGGGTATCTGGGTACTGGTATATTTCTTTACGAAGTAGCGTGTTGCATGAAATATCAGCAAAATGGCAATGAGTCCCAGAAGGAGGCAGCCTATATGTCTTGTGTATCTTTTGTTCATGTCGGGGGGATGTTATTTGATAAATTCAGCCTTTAGGCCGATACCTTGCATTACAGACCGGAATACAGTCTTGGTATTCTTGTCAATCTCGGACGACAGTTGCCGGAACAATATGTCGTCCTTGCCTTCTATCACGTCAGTGAAAGCCATGGTCTTGACTTGCTGTATCGTGGTCTCGCCGATGTTGTCTCTTGCTCCGGTAGCGAGGGCGAGCACTTCGGCCCTGTTGGTCTTGGGCGTAAACGAGCGGTCCAGTATCTTTGCTTGCGGGAGGCGGATTTGTACCGTTGAATTGTCTTTGGAGTAGATGATGTCATTGGAGGTCATTTCATTCAGGTCAATGCCGTATTTGATGGTAATGTCTACCGGGACGACACACAGCCGGTGACCTATTTTCCAGCTGTTGGGATTCAGTGAAACCTTGTCAGAGTCAGAATCATATATACCCATTTTGCGAATGACGACAATCGTGGAGGCAATTTGGGCCTGGCTCTGCAAAATGCCGAGAATGTGCTCCTTGCTGACTTCCGGCTGAATGGTTGTCAATGTCTGGGTTGCAGGGGTTTCCTTTCTAGAAAAATATAGGAATGAGGCAGCCACAATGGTCAGGATGGCAAGGAAAAGGTAGAACAGCCTGTGGCTTTTCTTCTTGGGGGATGTCGGACGGGGGCCTGCAGGCGGCATGGAGGGTAAGACCTCTCCTCGGGACGGTTTGTCAGAATCGTTTGAATACATGTGTTCCTGATGGTTGATAAATTGTTTCCGGCGATACAGCCGGATGTAAGTCAAGGACAAAAATACTACATTATTCCGTCAGCCTGTGTTAAAATCTTAAAGTTTTAATAAAAAAACAGGGATTTTGTATTGCAGCGTCCTCAGCCTGAACGAGTGACTGTGCTGGCAGAATTGCTGCATCCCGTTGTCTGAACTTTGTCGTTTTACCATTGGAATGACTGGGGTTTTAACAAAAAGCAACAGAATGCAACGGTTTTTCACGTGCCATGGTTTGTGCCCCAAAATTCAAAGGCCTTGTAGCTTTCACTGGCAGGCCTGCCAGATTCAACGCGCAGGCCTGCCGGCAAAAACTCGCAGGCCTGCAAAATTTACCCCCTTTGCAGTGCCTTGTGGGGCAGGTGCACAAGGGTAAGGCAGATATGCGTGCCAAGTATTAATAATTGTTAAATTTTATCGTCTTCATCTTGTCGGGATGTCGGTGGAAAACGATGAGCGACGTGACGCCGGTTTTCCCGTGTAAATTAAATCCTGCTGATAAGGAGATGATTAAAATAGGGATGAGATGAGAAGAATCAGATTTTTTTTGTAATTTTACACCTGCTGACTGAAAATAAGAAACAAGAAATTAACAGGATATGAAAAAAACAGTGTTATGGGCGCTTGGAATGGTATTGTTCCTCCAGGCATGCAATAAGGTGACAAACCAAGTAAAAGAAGAAAATATGAGCAAGTTGAAGATGACCCAGGAATGGGACAAGACATTTCCGAAAAGTGATAAAGTAAATCATGAGAAGATAACATTTCATAACCGTTATGGTATCGAACTGGTCGCAGATGTGTATATGCCTCGAGATGCTGAAGGCAAACTGGCTGCCCTCGCAGTGAGCGGTCCGTTTGGTGCCGTAAAGGAGCAGTCGAGCGGCCTGTATGCCCAGCATATGGCAGAGCAGGGATTCCTGGCCCTTGCTTTTGACCCGTCGTATACGGGGGAAAGCGGAGGAGAGCCGCGGCGTATGGCATCGCCCGATATTAATACGGAAGATTTTCTTGCAGCAGTGGATTACCTCAGCAACAGAGATGACGTAGACGCAGAGCGTATAGGAATCATAGGTATTTGTGGTTTCGGCGGCATGGCAGTCAATGCGGCAGCTATTGATCCGCGCATCAAGGCTACGGTGGCTGTGACGATGTATGATATGAGCAAAGTGAATGTTGAAGGTTATTTCAAGAGCGAAGATACCCCGGAGAAGCGTATGGAAAAGCGCCGTGCAATAGCAGCACAACGTACAGAGGACTATCGTGAGGGTACTTACAAACGTGCAGGAGGCGTCATAGACCCATTGCCCGATGACGCGCCGTGGTTTGTAAAGGATTATCATGCTTACTATAAAACAAAGCGCGGTTACCATGAGCGCAGTGGCAACAGTACAGACGGCTGGAATGTTATAGGGTGTCAGTCTTTCTTGAATCAGCCTTTGCTGGCATGGGCGTCTGAAATCGAAGCCCCGGTATTGCTTGTTCATGGCGAAAAGGCCCACAGCCGTTATTTCAGCGAGTATGCCTTTGAGAAAATGACAGGTATACATGTTGAAGGTGAAAATAAGGTCCATGGTAACAAGGAAATATATATAGTAAAGGGTGCGAGCCATGTAGACCTTTATGATGATGTGGCAGGGGTGATACCATACGATAAGATAACCGACTTCTTCAAGACAAACCTGAAATAAGCAGAGCTTCAATCTGACCGTGCCCGGGGAGAGACGTGTTTCTTGATTCAAGAAACATGAGATGTATGCTATGCAGATATTGTGCCGCGAAAACCGGTTCGCAATGTCGTCAGGCGTTATACTTCAGTTGAAAATGATTACCTTTGCACTTCAAAATAAGGTTGCATAATATCATGACGAAAAGAAATAATGCAAATTGGACAATTCCGAAGAATGGAAAATTGACCGAAAAGGACAAGCGTATCCTGTTTTATCAGGAAAAAGGGTGCCTTGTTCCGACCCGTCAGATGCTCAAGAAAAAGGCACAGATAGAGGGCATACGCGAAAGCGGCAAAATAAACACGGGAGTGTTGGATTATGTCGCAGAGCATATCCGGGCCGGTGTAACGACGGCAGATATCGACAAATGGGTGTATGCATTTACAACCGACCATGATGCCATACCGGCCCCGATGAATTATGAGGGGTTTCCTAAAAGTGTATGCACAAGTGTCAATGAAGAAGTATGTCATGGTATTCCGAGCAATGATATAGTCCTGGAAGAGGGAGACATCATTAATGTGGATGTCTCAACGATATATAAGGGATATTACAGCGATGCCAGCCGGATGTTTATAATCGGAAAGACTTCACCCGAAAAAGAAAAACTGGTCAGAGTGGCAAAAGAGTGCCTGGACAAGGGGGCTGAGGCTGCAAGGCCTTATGGTTTTGTCGGTGATATCGCAGATGTCATAACCCGCCACGCTCACCAGAACGGGTTTACCGTGGTGAGAGACTATTGCGGACATGGCGTGGGCCTGGAATTTCACGAAGAGCCCGAAGTGTTCCATTTCGGGAAGCCTCATACAGGTATGCTGCTGGTGCCGGGAATGGTGTTTACGATAGAACCGATGATAAACATGGGCACATGGGAACTGTTTATTGATGAAGATAACGGCTGGACGGCTGTGACCGAAGATGAGAAACCGAGTGCCCAATGGGAACATACCTTCCTGATGACAGACAACGGGGTGGAAATATTGACCTATTAATTATTGATGATGGAGAAAGATATAATAATATTAGGTATAGAATCAAGTTGCGATGATACATCGGCCGCAATAATACGCAACGGGTATCTGCTGAGCAATGTCACGGCAAGCCAAAGCGTTCATGAGGCCTACGGGGGCGTCGTGCCGGAATTGGCGTCAAGAGCCCATCAGCAAAACATATTGCCGACCATAGATCAGGCAATCAAACGGGCCGGCATCGAAAAAAATGACATTTCGGCTATAGCTTTTACCCGGGGGCCGGGCTTGCTGGGGTCACTGCTGGTAGGTGTGTCGTTTGCCAAAGGATTGTCTATATCATTGGGCCGCCCCTTGATAGAAGTCAATCATCTTCAGGGACATATCCTTGCACATTTTATTAGGGAAGAGGGCAAGGACAGAGATATACCCGAATTTCCATTCCTCTGCTTATTGGTAAGTGGCGGCAATTCGCAGATTGTCAAGGTAAACAGATATAATGACATGGAAGTGCTGGGGCAGACGATTGACGATGCAGCGGGTGAAACCATTGATAAATGTTCCAAATTTATGGGACTGGGCTATCCGGGAGGACCTATAATAGACCGCATGGCACGGCAAGGCAATGCTCATGCCTTTCAGTTCAACAAACCGCACATAACAGGTCTGAACTATAGTTTCAGCGGACTGAAAACATCTTTCCTCTATTTCCTGGAGGCCAGGATGAAGGAGAATCCCCAGTTTATAGAAGAAAATAAGAATGACCTGGCGGCATCGCTCGAAAGGACGGTCGTGGAGGTGTTGATGGATAAATTGACCAAGGCTGTCAAGGCCACCGGTATTCGCCGTGTGGCTGTGGCAGGCGGAGTCTCAGCCAATACAGGATTGCGCCAAGCCTTTATGGACAAAGCAGACAGGTCAAAATGGCAGGTATATATCCCACCGTTTTCATATACTACGGACAATGGAGCCATGATAGCTATGGCAGGTTATTTCAAATATCAGGACAAAGAATTCTGTGCATTGGATAAGCCTGCATATTCCCGTGTTACATTTAAATAAGCAGAGATGAATTTAAAGGAAAAGGTAATATGTAAAGAAATCAATCGCATCATGTGGCATTCAGGCATGACCATATCGACAGCAGAGAGCTGCAGTTGCGGGCGTCTTGCCACAATGTTGTCAGAATATCCGGGCAGTTCCGAATATTTTAAGGGTGGCATTGTATGCTATACAGATGAGATGAAAGCAAAATATCTGAACGTGCAAAGTGGGTTGCTGGCTGAAAAAACGGCTGTCTGTGAAGAGGTTGCTGTTGAAATGGTAAAAGGCGCAGCCAAGATGTTCGGAACCGATTATGCATTGGCGATGACAGGCGTTGCCGGGCCGGGCGGCGCAACGGCAGACAATCCTGTGGGCTCCATATGGGTGGCATATGGGAGAACGGACAAAATTCAAACTTTCCATTTTCAAACGGATCATGGTCGGGATATGAATGTGCAAAATGCAGTATATGGCCTTCTGAAGATGTTTTTGCTTTTTTTGAAAGAAGATTTGAAAAAAGAATAAATTTTTTTGTTTCAATTGGTTGGTGGAATCAATAATAAATGCTAACTTTGCACTCCGAATTGGATTTTTTTAATCTTAGAATAATAAAAATAAAAATACGAATATGTCTAGAATCTGTCAGATTACCGGAAAGAAAGCTATGATCGGGAACAATGTTTCTCATTCAAAGCGTCGCACAAAACGTAGTTTTGATGTGAATTTGTTTAGAAAAAAGTTCTATTATGTTGAACAGGATTGCTGGATTAGCCTTACACTTAGTGCTGCCGGTTTGAGATTAATTAATAAAGTCGGTCTTGATGCAGCTTTGAAGGCAGCTGTAGAAAAGGGGTACTGTGATTGGGGTGATATTAGAGTAATCGGATAATAAAGAATAATAGCTATGGCAAGTAAAACAAAAGGCAATAGAGTTCAGGTTATTCTGGAATGTACAGAAATGAAGGAAAGCGGTCTTCCTGGAACTTCTCGCTATATTACAACAAAAAACCGCAAGAATACACCAGATAGGTTGGAACTGAAAAAATACAATCCTATCTTAAAGAAAATGACTATCCATAAAGAGATTAAATAATATTTAGATATGGCAAAGAAAGCAGTCGCAACCCTCCAGACCGGTAAAACCGATGGTCGTGCTTATTCAAAAGTAATTAAAATGGTTAAGAGCCCTAAGACAGGTGCATATATCTTTGATGAAAAAATGGTTCTTAACGAAGATGTTAAGAAGTTCTTTGAAAACTAAGAAATTATAATTGAAGATATAAAAGCCCTTTCAGTCGAGAGGGCTTTTTTTATGATGAGTTTTCTTCCAATATATACTGATTTATAATTTTTTTGATTAAGTTTGCATAAAATATACAAAAATGAAAATCTTCAATCTGTTTAACAAAAAAAATGAATTAACCGAGGAAAACAAGCAAACGCTTGATTCCGGGTTACGCAAAACAAAAACAGGGTTGGTAGAGAAGATAACTCGTGTGATTGCCGGTAAGTCAACGGTTGATGACGAGGTTCTGGATGAGTTGGAAGACACTCTGATTACTTCTGACGTCGGAGTAGATACAACTATTGAAATCATAAAAAGGATAAAAGCCAGAGTTGAACGCGATAAATATGTTCAGACAAGCGAATTGAACTTCATCCTGAGAGATGAAATTACCCAAATGCTTCTGGATGCCAAAGATGATACAAAAGAATCGGAGGAACAAGATGGACCATATGTGATATTGGTCGTCGGTGTCAATGGCGTTGGTAAGACGACAACAATCGGCAAGTTGGCCAATATGTATAAGCAGAGAGGACTAAAGGTTTATCTTGGTGCTGCTGACACCTTCAGGGCTGCTGCTGTCGAGCAGTTGCAGATATGGGCCGAAAAAGTAGGAGTGCCCATTGTTAAACAGCAAATGGGAAGTGATCCGGCCAGTGTGGCTTATGATACATTGACTTCTGCAATTAAAAATAATGCTGATGTGGTCTTGATAGATACAGCAGGGCGGCTGCATAACAAAGTTAGTCTTATGAATGAACTTTCTAAGATAAAGAATGTTATGAAAAAGCAATTGCCTTATGCTCCGAATGAAGTGCTGCTGGTTCTGGATGGTTCTACCGGACAAAACGCCTTTGAACAGGCAAAACAATTTTCTTTGGCAACAGAAGTGAATTCATTGGCAATAACTAAGTTGGACGGAACGGCTCGCGGTGGAGTAGTTATTGGCATAAGCCATCAGTTTAACATACCGGTAAAATATATTGGTTTAGGTGAGAAGATGACAGACCTGCAGCCATTTGATAAAAAGGCCTTTGTAGATTCTTTGTTTGAAGAGAAGAAATAATGGGACGTAGCGTTGATGTTATTACGATGGGGTGCTCGAAGAATCTGGTAGATTCGGAGAAGTTGCTGTATCAGTTACAACAGAACGGTTTACGCATATATCATAACCCAAGGCGTATCCATCACGATATAGTGATAGTGAATACGTGTGGATTTATAAGTGATGCCCAAGAGGAAAGCATAAATATGATTCTCTCAATGGTAGAGCAGAAAAATAAGGGCAGACTGAGAAAATTATATGTCATGGGCTGTCTGTCTGAAAGATTTCTGGCTGACCTTAACAGGGAAATACCAGAGGTGGATGGTTTCTATGGCAAATTTGATTGGATGAGGATTGTTAAGGAACTGGAAAAGGATGTTTTTATTCATGGCATTAATGAACGTGTTCTGACAACTCCGTCGCACTATGCATATTTGAAGATATCAGAGGGATGCAATAGGAGCTGTGCATATTGTGCAATACCTATAATTACTGGAAAACATAGGAGTCGCCCGATCGAAGATATACTCAGTGAGGTCAATTTATTGACTCAGCAGGGCGTGAAGGAGATTCAGATTGTTGCTCAGGAGTTGACGTATTATGGGATAGATATATACGGACAGAGAAAATTGCCGGAGTTGATAGCACGTATATCTGATATTCCTGAAGTTGAATGGATACGTTTACATTATGCCTACCCGGACAGTTTCCCTTATGATTTGTTGCCGTTGATGCGAGAGCGCGACAACATTTGCAGGTATTTGGATATTGCATTGCAGCATTCAAGCAATAAGGTGTTAAACTTAATGCACCGCCATACTTCTCGTGAGTATCAGTTGGATATGATCAGACGCATACGTGAAGAGGTTCCCGGGATTTGCCTGAGAACAACCTTTATGGTAGGTTATCCTGGTGAAGATGATGCAGACTTCAATGATTTGCTGGCATTTACAAAGGAAGTCCGATTTGACAGGATGGGAGCGTTCACATATAGTGCAGAAAAGGGTACTTATGCCGAAAAGTATCTCAAGGATGATGTCCCGGAAGAAATAAAGCAGTCACGTTTGTCAGAATTAATGGATTTGCAGCAAAGTATCTCAGAAGAATTGTGCAGCAAGAAGATAGGACAGACATATAAAACAATAATAGATAGGAGAGAAGGCGAATATTATATAGGGAGAACAGAATTTGATTCTCCTGAAGTAGACGGAGAAGTCCTTATTCCTGCAAACGGCAGGCGCCTGCGCAGGGGGCAGTTCTATCAGGTAAAGATAGTGGATGCTGATGAATTTGATTTAAGAGGGGTAATTTAAAATGAAGATATGAATAACCGTGAGTTTATCGACGAAATGTCTGCAGGATTGAAAATGGATTCAAAAGAAACGCAGCGGCTTGTCAACAGCATGGTTGACGCAATGGTTTCTTTGTTTGATGAGGGTAACGAAGTCTGTGTAGCAGGATTTGGTACGTTTGAGGTTAAGAAAAAGAATGAGCGCATTATTGTGCATCCAGGAACAGGCAAGAGAATATTGGTGCCTCCCAAAATGGTGCTTAATTTCAAACAAAGTAATGTGTTGAAATCCCAGGTAAAGGGGAAGCAATCTCAGTCTAAAGAATAAATTATCTCTAAAATTGTATAAATATGCCTAGTCGTGCCGTATTACAAGATATAATTAATGCCTTGGCTGAGAAAGGCAGCATAACTAAAACTCAGTCTGATAAGTTTTGCAGATATTTCTTTAATGTCATTCGCGAAGTTTTGCTTCGTGACAGTTATGTTAAAATCAAGGGCTTGGGAACTTTCAAGCTGATGACGGTAAATGAACGCGAAAGTGTGGACGTTAATACGGGTCACCGCATAGAAATATCTGCGCACCAAAGAATAGTTTTCACCCCAGATAAAAGCATAGCATCTCGTGTGAACCGTCCATTTGAAAATTTCGAAACGATAGATTTGGACGGTCCGGATAAGCTTGAACAAGACTCTGCCGAGGAGGTGGTTGCTCAGGCCGCTGCTGTGATGAATGCTTCTCAAGATGATGATGGCGAAGACACTGTTCACTCTGTTTTCTTAGGAGAGGTAAATGTCGGTGAAGAACCTTCGGACGTGACGAAGGAATCTCAGGAGGCATCTGTTGTTGCTGAGGATAATGTGACAGATGAAATGCCCCAAGAGGATATTCCTTCTGAAGACCAGCAAGAGACAGAAGCCTTTCCGGATGATGTCTACACAGAGGACATTGCCTCAAGGAGACCTTGGTGGAAAACTGTAGGGTGCGTATTATTGTCTATGTTTATGCTTGTTGCAGCATATTTCATGGGATATTATAAATTGTTTGGTGATACGGATATTTGTGGTTTGTATAAGCAGTTGTTTGTTGCGGATACATCAGGAGTTAATGCGGAAATCCGTGAAACGGTAAAAACAGACACTCTCGTACAGAAGAATGATACTGCTGTTGCTGAGATAGAGAAACAAGTCAATTGGAAAGCTGAGGCTGAAAAATATGAACAGCTTGAGGGAGCCGATTATCTTATTGTGGGAGATATGGAAATTCATGAAATGAAGAACGGTGAAAATGTAATCAGGCTGTCTCAAAAATTATATGGCAGCAAGGACATGGCTAAATACGTTATATTCCATAACCATATTTCTAATCCTGATTTGGTGCATGTAGGGCGCAAAATTGTTTTCCCGAAACTGATGAAGGCAGAGGAAGTATATAACTGATTTTGTTTTTCTTCTCCAGTTTGTATTTGTTTTTGATATTTTGGTCTTTGCTAAGGAATTTCAGTCAAGTTGGCTTGCACCTGCAATATTGGCAGGCTATGGGAAATTCTTTAGGAAAGATATTGTTGCATAGTTTTTTTAAACTTGGATTTTTAGATTGAAATGAAGCAGGAGATTGATCCTAAGGAAACCAACCGGGCGCAAGCCTTTGAATTCTGGATGAAGTCGCCTATGCCGATGCTGACGTTTGTCAAGACTTTTAATGTGACGCGGCTATATCGGAAAAGCAGGAGAGGGGAGCTGAAGTTTAATATGCTTCTCTGTTGGTGTATCGGTAAGGCTGCGAGCAAAGTATCGGAGTTCTATTTGATTCCGGAAAAAGACAAATTGTTCAAGTATGACCGACTGGCGGTCAATGTGATTGTAGACAATGCCGAGGGAGGCGTCAGCAATTGCGATATTCCTTATGATGATGATTTGGAAAAGTTTGCCAGCGATTACAACCGACTCACGCACGAATCGGCTGTTTCATGTGTACAAATCGCCGACGAGGAGGCTGCAGTTATCGGAACATCGTCTGTCGTAGGTACCGAACTGGACTGTGTCGTTAACCAATACTGTGGTATTTTCAATAATCCTTTTCTTGCCTGGGGTAAGTACAAGCGTCATTGCTTTAAGGTAACCCTGGCCATTTCCTTCCAGTTCCATCATACCCAGATGGACGGTGGGCATGCAGCTCAATTCCTTGAGTGCCTTCAGCAGACAATGAATGAATTGTAATTGATGTTATCCCTCAATGAATCCGATATCCATCCGCCTACTTAATCAGCAACTTGTTGTACCTCAGTTTGATGCTCCTGCAGATGTGGTGGCTTATATGGGTGCCATGCAGGCGCAGGAGTATCGTATGATGCGGTGGGCTGTGGAGATGCGGACGCGTAAACCGTCGGCGAAAGCCTTCAAGGCGGCTTTTGACGATGGAAAGATTATCCGTCTGCATCTGATGCGTGGCACCTGGCAACTGCTTTCAGCTGAGGACTATTGGCTTATGCTTGACCTTTGTGCACCCAAGGCGATAGCTGTGACAAAGGGATGGATGGCCAGCAACAAGATTACAATCCCTGACGATGAACTGATTAAGGTCAGGGATATTCTCGTTCAAACAGCAGCCGACTTGGGGAGTGGGACAAAGGAGGATTTCGTAAGGGCATTGGCGGAAAAGAATATCCGGATGGATGACCATCGTCTGGCATATCATATCCGCATGGCAGAACTTTCCGGTACGCTTTGCAGTGGAGAGTTGCTTCCGCAGAGAGCTACCTATTCGCTTGTTGCCGACAGGGTATTGCCTAAAGTGAAATCGGACAGAGATGAAACCCTTATGTGTTTTGCCCGAAAATACTTCCAGAGTCGCCAGCCTGCTACTTTGGAGGATTTCGTATGGTGGTCAGGGCTGAACGTCAGTGACTGCCGCAGAGGCATAGCCCTTTTGGGCGATTTCATTCATGTTGAAAAATGGAAGGGCCGGGAATTCTATTTAACAGACGATTGTCGGACACGAGGCTTCAAGAGGGGCAAATTTCTCTTGATTCCTCCCTATGATGAGTATCTTATATCCTACAAGTCCCGTGACATCGTGCTTCCGCCTGAGCATAGGCATCATGCTCATAACAATAGTGGCATATTCCAGCCTGTCGTTGCCTGTGATGGCACTATCTGTGGCAATTGGCAGCCCTTTAAGGCTGATTGTCACGTGTCGTTCTTTGCAGGCGACTTCTGTAGTGAAAACGTTGCAAAAGCCTGGCAGACATATAGAGTCTACCGTGAGAATAAGTAAGCAGCTGATTTGGGACATGCTATCTTCTGCATCCACGGGGCTGTAGAAGATAAACAGCTGCCCATTCGTTCTGCCGAAGGCTTTTTCCTCCTGCGAACTGTTCTTGCATGGTTGAAGCCGGTTATTTTGCAAAAAATAAACATTCTGTAACTTTTGTTTGCACCCGTTGGCGTGATGTGAAAAATTCTCAGGCCTTGCAGTTTTTGCTGGCAGGCCTGCGCGTTCAATCTGTCAGGCCTGACAGATAAATCCAGCAGGCCTGTAAAATTTGACCCCTCTACAGGGCCTTCTGAACGGGGGGCTTTTCCACTTTAAAACGTCCTATGTCAGTGTTAACAACTGTTAATCTGGCAAGCGTGACGACATAGAGGGAGAGCCTTGTGACAAAGACTGTCCAGGCAGGCTTGTCGGAGGAAAAGGAAAATCAATGTTTCGAGAGGACGAGAATAGTCTGATAACCTTGACGGATACAAATCGTGGCTGTGGGATTTTGAAACGCTGTCCCGAAGGGATGCGATGTTGCAGAAAAGCTGTCTGAACACAAATAATAACATTTATTAGTTTTTTGCTCTTTTGCAGCGGTTTAATTTAGTATTTTTTATGCCTGTCAGTTGGCCTAAAAATATTAACTTTGCATTATAATAAATAAAGATAATTATGGAAGAAAATATTGATATCAGAAGCCTTAATGAACTGATAGAAAGCAAAAGCAGTTTTATTACGGACTTAGTTCACGGAATGGGCCAGGTTATCGTTGGCCAGAAGCATTTGGTAGATTCGTTGCTGGTATGCCTGCTGAGTGACGGCCATATACTATTGGAAGGTGTGCCGGGATTGGCAAAAACATTGGCGATTAAGACATTGGCCAATCTGGTGGATGGTTCCTACAAGCGTATTCAGTTTACGCCTGACTTGTTGCCGGCAGATATAATCGGTACGGTGATATACAGCCAGAAAACAGAGAGTTTTGTTGTCCGCAAAGGTCCTATTTTTGCCAATTTTATCTTGGCAGATGAGATCAACCGTGCCCCGGCAAAGGTGCAGAGTGCTTTGCTGGAATCAATGCAGGAGCGTCAGGTGACAATCAGCAGCGAGACATTCCAATTGCCCAAACCGTTCTTGGTAATGGCAACCCAAAACCCTATTGAGCAGGAAGGTACATATACGCTGCCGGAAGCTCAGGTTGACCGCTTCATGCTGAAAGTCATTATCGACTATCCCTCTATTGAGGAAGAACAGCGTATAGTGAAAGACCATATCGCAGGTAAGACACAGGAAGTAAGCCCCGTTGTCAAGCTCGATGACATATTGGCTTCGCGCCAGGTGGTAAAACAGGTGTATATCGACGATAAGATAAATAATTATATTACAGATATCGTGTTTGCAACCCGTTATCCTGAAAAATATGGTCTGACCGACATGAAGGAGAACATTAACTTCGGAGCGTCACCGCGTGCATCTATCAACATGGCGCTTGCCGCCCGTACCTATGCCTTTATAAAACGTAGGGGATATGTTATCCCCGAAGATGTCAGGGCTATGGCCCACGATGTCTTGCGTCATCGCATAGGACTGACTTACGAGGCAGAAGCCAACAATGTAACAAGCGATACTATCATTACAGAAATTCTCAATAAAGTGCAGGTGCCTTAATAATGAAATAAACGTTGTAAGAACTAAATTTCGGAGACAGTGGAACGAAGCGAATTACTGAAACGCGTTCGGAAAATTGAAATTAAGACACGTGCCCTGTCCAGCAATATATTTGCCGGCGAATACCATTCTGCATATAAGGGTAGGGGCATGGCATTTTCGGAAGTGAGAGAATATCAGCCCGGCGATGATGTCCGCGATATAGACTGGAATGTAACGGCGCGTTTTAACCGCCCCTATGTAAAAGTCTATGAGGAAGAGCGCGAACTGACGGTGATGTTGCTGATAGATGTCAGTTCCAGTCTGGCATTTGGTACGTCGTCAATGTATAAGCGTGATATGGTTGCCGAGATATCAGCCACTCTGGCATATTCTGCCATCCAAAATAATGATAAAATAGGGGTAGTGCTTTTCTCTGACCAGATAGAGAAATATATTCCTCCCAAGAAAGGGCGCAAACATATTATGTATATCATAAGCGAGCTCCTTGATTTTCAGCCGAAAAGCCAGAATACAGATATCAACAACGCCGTTGAATTCCTGATGCAGACTCAGCGTAAGAGTTGTACCGCGTTTCTCATCAGCGATTTTCTGGACCATAAGGATTATTCAAAGGCATTGAGCATAATGAGCCGTAAACACGACACGGCTGCAATACAGGTATATGACCATTTTATGAAATCTCTGCCTAATGTAGGATTAATCAAGGTCCAGGATGCAGAAACAAAAAATGAATTGTACATTGACACTTCCAGCCGGCGTATCAGGGATGCCCACCATATGGCCTGGCTGAAGCGTCAGCAGGAATTGGCAGAAAGAATGCAGAGAAGCAAAACCGATATGGTGTCAATCTGCACAGATGAAAATTACGTGAAGGCTTTAATTAACCTGTTTGCAAAGCGCTCATGAAAAGAATATTGCATGTTTTATTGGGAATAATCGTGAGTATGGCCGTCGAAGCCCAAGTCACAGTGCATGTGTCATTGGATTCCACGGAAATCTTTATCGGACAGCAGGCTCACGTGTTATTGAAAGTTACGGCAGACAGCAAGTCGAATATAGTATTTCCTGTTTATCCTTCCAAATTGTTGGTAAAAGGAGTGGAAATATTAAATGAAGAAGTAGTTGCGACAGAGCAGTTGAACAATCAACAACAACACTCTGTAACAAAATGCTATACAATTACATCCTTTGACTCAGCCTTTTACTATCTTCCTCCTATGAAGGTGAAAGTAGGCAACAAGGAATATGAGTCCAAGAGCCTTGCCCTGAAGGTAATGACACTGGATGTCGATACGCTGCATCTGGACAAGTTCTTTGGCCCCAAGGGCATAGCCCAGGTGCCGTATTCATGGCAAGACTGGAAGGCCATTTTCTGGATGAGCATCTTGCTGATATTCATGCTGCTGTTTGTAGCATATATCGCCCTCCAGTTGCATAACAACAGGCCGATACTGAAACTGTTGCGTCTGAAAGCAGTTCTGCCGCCTCATCTGTGGGCAATGAAGAAGATAGAGAAGTTGAAATCAGACGAGATAAAGAAAGAAGACGCTAAGGAATATTATTCAGAACTGACAGATGTGCTGAGAAATTATATCCAGCGCCGATATGGCTTTAATGCATTGGAAATGACTTCCAATGAGATAGTGGAACGTTTGATGTCGGCTACAGACAATACGTCAATAGAAGAGTTGAAAGAACTGTTTGTGACGGCAGATTTGGCCAAATTCGCGAAATTGCAGACGTTATTGAGTGAGAATGACGAGAATCTGCTTCGGGCAATGAACTTTATCAATGCAACGAAGCTGGAAGAGAAAGACACTCCGGCAGAGAAACCAAAAATAGTTCCTAAAGAAGTGAAACGCTCCAACCGGGAACGGCTTATATTGAAATTCTCGGTTGCAATCGTCTTGATCTTGTGCATTGGGTTGCTGTTTGAAATCTGCAGGTCGATATATAGTATATTGTATTAAAATAAAAGAGTATGACATTTGCTAATAGTGGATACTTGCTGTTGCTGCTGTTGACAGTTCCTTATATAGTATGGTACTTTATGGCCCGTCGGAAAGAGCCAAGTATGGCAGTTCCGGATACTCATGCGTACTATTATGTGAAGCCCTCTGTCAGGCAGTATATGATGCATGTTCCCTTTTTTCTGCGCTTGCTTACCTTTGTTATGATAGTGTTGGTTCTGGCTCGTCCCCAGACTACAAACCATTGGAAAAACTCAGAGGTTCAGGGCATTGATATAATGCTGTCAATAGACGTCTCAACAAGTATGCTGGCAGAAGACTTGAAGCCAAACAGAATCACGGCAGCTAAGGAAGTTGCATCAAAATTTATATCCAACAGTCCAAATGACAATATCGGTTTGACGATATTTGCCGCAGAAGCTTTTACACAATGCCCGTTGACGACAGACCATACGTCATTGCTGAACATGTTCAGCGGGGTTACCTGTGACTTGGCGTCAACAGGATTGATAGATGATGGTACGGCTATAGGCATGGGCCTGGCGAATTCCATATCACGGCTAAAGGAAAGCAAGGCAAAAAGTAAGGTTATTATCTTGCTGACGGATGGTTCCAACAATCAGGGCGAAATATCTCCTCAGACCGCAGCAGAGATAGCGAAATTAAATAATATCAGGGTATATACAATAGGCGTAGGTACCAATGGAACAGCCGCATATCCGTTTCCGTTGCCAGGCGGTGGAGTGAAATATGTGCAAATGCCGGTAGAGATTGATACCAAGACCCTGACGGAAATAGCAGATAAGACTAATGGTAAATTTTATAGGGCAACGAGTACAAAGCAGTTGGCTGAAATTTATGATGAAATAGGTAAATTGGAGAAGACGAAACTTATTGTTAAACAATATGATAAACATTACGAGGCTTATTTCCTCTTTGGTCTGATAGCCTTGCTGTCGTTTTTGGCAGAGTGCCTGTTGCGTCATACAATATTGAGAAAGATTCCATAAAAGAAGAGTTATGTTTAGATTTGCTAATCCTGAATATTTATATTTCCTGATAGCTGTCCCCGTATTGTTGCTGTTTTTCCTGCATGAGATATATTCCAGAAAGAAAAAACTGCAACGAATAGGCGATGTGTCATTATTAGAAGGTCTGATGCCGGATGTGTCAGTAAAACGTAGGATTCTGAAATTTGTTCTGGTCATATTTGCACTGATTTGTCTGATTATAGTGCTTGCTCGTCCGCAGATGGGGATGAACGTGGATTCTAAAGAACGAAACGGTATTGAAATGGTTGTCGCACTGGATGTTTCTAATTCAATGATGGCAACAGATGTCTCGCCTCACCGTATGGACAAGGCAAAAATGCTTGTTTCCAACATTGCAGATAAGATGACCAATGATAAGATAGCCCTGGTTGTTTTTGCCGGACAGGCATTCATCCAGTTGCCTATTACGAGTGATTTCGTCTCAGCAAAAATGTTCTTGGATGCCATATCTCCCAATATGATGCCATCTCAAGGTACCAATATCGGTGAAGCTATACATCTTTCAATGAGCAGTTTTACCAATCAGGAAAATGTGCAGCGTGCCATCATCGTTATTACCGACGGAGAAGATCAGGCCGATGAGGCAGAAGAGGCGGCAGCGGAGGCTGCAAAGAAAGGCATACATATCTATGTGCTGGGTATAGGTAGTCCTAAGGGAGCCACGATACCGGTTGCCAATGGTGGTGCACTTCGGGACAAAGAAGGTAATATCGTTATTACGAAACTGAATGAGGATATGTGCAATAAGATTGCAACAGCCGGCCACGGGGCATATATCCATGTTGATAATTCCAATATCGCTCAGGAACGTCTGTATTATGAATTAAACAAATTGGAAAAGACTGCCCTGGGCAAAACAGTTTATTCGGATTATGCTGAACAGTTTCAGATATTTGCCTTTATGGCATTGGTATTTCTCATATTGGATATTATCGTGCTGGAGAGAAAGATGGGCTACTTTAAGCGTTATAAATTTTTTAGGAACTATGCGAAGTAATTTAATTGTTATATTAATATTGGCCTGTTTGTTTCCTTGTGCAATGCTGGCGCAGAGTGCGGAAAAAGTCTATATGCATAAAGGCAATAAGGAATTTGTTCGCAAGAATTATTCTGCTGCGGAGACTTATTATCGTAAGGCGCTTGAACAGAATGCCCAAAACAGCCGTGCAAGATATAATTTGGGGAATACCTTGCTGTTTCAGCAGAAACCCAAGGAGGCAATGCAGGAGTATGAGAAGGCAGCCCCGTTAGAGAAAAATCCTGCTTACAAGGCTTCGATGTATCATAACATGGGTGTTATCCTGCAGTCGCAAAAACAGTTCGGTCCTGCGATAGAGTGTTATAAAGAAGCCCTGAGAAATAATTTCCGTGATGATGAGACACGCTATAATCTGGCGTTGTGTCAGCATCAGTTAAAAAATCAGAATCAAGACAAGGATAAGGACAAAGACAAGGATAAGAAAAATGATGAGCAGAAGCAGCAGGAAAAGCAGAACCAGCAGTCTGACCCTAATAAAAACCAACAGCAAAACCAACCCAAAGGGCAGAAAAACGAGATGTCTAAGGACAATGCAGACCAGCTGCTCAGAGCTGCGCAGATGAAGGAAAATCGTACCCAGGATAAGGTGCGTAAGGCCCAGCTGCATTCAAACAGGAAGCAAATGGAGAACAATTGGTAAAAAGAAGGGTGAAATGAAGCGATTAATTTTTCTATATATATTGTGTATATTCAGCATCTATGCTTATGCTGATATCAATGTAACAGCCCAGGCTCCGGATGTCGTAGCCGTAGACGAGCAGTTCCGTTTGCAGTTTACGGTCAACAGCCAGTCAGTAACCGACGTCTCCAATCTGCCGGAGATTCCTGGTTTTGAGGTGTTGTATGGGCCGAGTCGCTCTACCAGCTATAGTATGCAGATCATTAATGGCAAGCAGAGTCAAAGTAGTTCGACGACATATAGCTATGTGCTGATGGCGAAGAAGAAGGGAACTTTTACGATGCCTAAGTTGACCGTAACGGTTGGCGGGCACAACTATACCTCCAATGCAGTGCATGTCAAGGTGCTGGAAAATTCAAATGCATCTTCTTCGGCTTCATCCTCTTCTCAGCCGGCTCTGGTGAAATCGCCGACATCGTCATCGGTAAGTAACAAGGATCTGTTTATTGCTGTTACGGCGAATAAGAGTGAAGTGTATGAGCAGGAGCCTGTCTTGCTGACATACAGGGTTTATTCAAGGGTAAATCTTACAGAACTGCGTGGGGATATGCCCGATCTGAAAGGATTCATGGTCAAGGAGATTCCGTTGCCGCAGCAGAAATCGTTTTCTGTCGATACTTTCAACGGGGAAAACTATTATACAACAGTGTGGAGTCAGTATCTGATGTTTCCTCAGCAGTCAGGAAAGCTGACCATTCCGAAGATAAAGTTTGACGGTGTCGTTGTGATGAGCAATCCGAATATTGATTTGTTGGATGCCTTTTTTAACGGAACTTCCAGTTCAATCCAGCAACGAAAAACGATTATTGCTCCTTCTCTGGATATTAATGTCAAGCCATTGCCGGAAGGGCCTGCCGATTTTTCGGGAGGTGTAGGCTCGTTTACGATAAAGGCAACGACGAAGAATGCTACTTTGAAGCAGAATGAGACGCTGGACCTTCAGGTATGTATCACGGGTTCCGGCAACGTGGATCTGCTCAAGGCTCCAAAGGTGGAATTTCCTGCCGATTTTGATACCTATGACCCTAAGATGACCAACAGTACGAAACTGACGTCTGCAAATATGAACGGTAGTCTGATAATAGACTATTTGGCAGTGCCGAAGAATAAGGGCCACTATACGATTCCGAGTATCAAGTTTACTTATTTTGATACGCAGACACGCAGTTATAAGACCATTGAGAGCGCACCGGTTGAAATAGAGGTTTTGAAAGGGGAGAAAAATATTTATGCGGACAAGCAGCGCGAGATTCTTGCAAAAAGTGATATACGTTTTATCAAGACGGGTGAAGTGAAATTGGCTCAGAAAGCTGATGTGTTCTGGAATACGCCTCTTTATTGGTCAGTGTATATCATAGGCATCGTCTTGCTGTGTATCGTATTCTATGTGGTTAATCATCGTCTGTCGGTCAAGGGCGACTCTATTCTTATGCGGCGCCAGGGAGCCAATCGCCTGGCTATTGGCCGTCTGAAGAAAGCCCAGCAATTGCAGAAGAAAAATATGCCGGATGCATTTTATGACGAGATGCTGAACGCATTGAATGGCTTTGTAGCCGACAAACTGAATATTCCTATCTCCGAGTTGTCCAAGGAGCGTGTCGCAGAGGAGTTGACAGGGGCCGGTGTCGCTGCTGATTTGTGTGACAGGTATTTGCATTTGTTGGACGACTGTGAGTTTATGCGTTATGCCGGTGGTGCCGACAAGAATACTCAGATGGATGATGTATATCATCAAGGACTAAAGATTATCAGTATGTTGGATGCAGTAATAAAGAAGAATAAATGAAAAGATTGTTTGTACTTAGTTGTTTTTTATGTGCTGCCCTGTCTGCAGTTTTGGCTCAGTCTAAATCAGAGGCTGACAGTGCATACCAGAAAGGCAAATATGAGGAGGCTGCCCAAATGTATGAGCAGTTGTTGACCAAAGGCGAGAATGCATACCTGTACTATAATTTAGGAAATGCCTATTATCGTATGCATGACATTGCACATGCTGTCTTGAATTATGAGCGTGCGGCGTTATTGGAACCAGGAAATTCTGACATCCGCTTCAATCTGGCTCTGGCACGCAGCAAGACGGAGGATAAAGTTGCCGATACCGACCAATTCTTCATCTTTTACTGGTTCCACAGTCTTGTAAATGCCCATAACGTAGACGGGTGGGCACGTTTGGCCTTGATGGCTTTTGCGTTGATGCTTGTGCTGTTGTGCATCGCTTTCTTCGCCCGAAAACCGTTATTCCGTCGTGTCTCAATGTATATGTCAGTTGCATTGTTTGTATGCGTGATGTTATTTAATGTCTTTGCGCTGATTCAGCGAAATGAATTGTTGAACAGGACAAGGGCCGTTATCATGCAGACTGTACCGGTGAAGAGTACGCCGGATAACTCAGGGAATACCTTGTTTACGCTTCATCCGGGGACAAAGGTTGAGGTTTCGGATAATTCCATGAGTAAGTGGAAGGAAATATCTTTGCCTGACGGCAAGAAAGGCTGGTTGCTGAAATCGGCTATAGAATTGATTTAACTATTGTCTTGTATGCTGGACCAAATCTTAGACTGGGACCGTAATGCCACGCTCTTCATTAATGGCAGCGAGAATGTTTACTGGGATCAGGTGATCTATGTTGCCACGTCTACGTGGATGTGGATTCCGTTGGCCATCGTGATGCTGTGGATTATGTGGAGTAACATGACGCCCCGTCAGTTTGGCTTTGTAGTCTTGTTCTTGGCAGTGGCTGTGCTTATCTCAGACCAGTTGTCTTCGAGCGTGTTCAAACCGCTTTTTCAGCGTTGGCGTCCTACCCGTGACCCTGTCTATATGTATGTGTTTGATGTGGTCCATAATTACAGGGGAGGGCGCTATGGATTCTTTTCTGCCCATGCTTCCAACACGTTCTCGGTAGCAGTTTTTCTGGCATGTCTTATCCGGAACAAAAACTTGAACATCCTGATTATAAGTTGGGCATTATTAAACTGTTATACGCGCTTGTATCTTGGCGTGCATTATCTGGGCGATGTGCTTGTCGGTACATGCTTCGGTCTGCTGATTGGCTATGGGCTGGCGTGTCTGTACCGAAAATATATAGGGGTCGATAGTCCTCTGTTACAGGAAAAATCAGTACATTTGTTCTCGTGTACGATATTAGGCAGTTATTGCCTTGCGTTTATTGTCGCCGCTATGGCGTTTGTGTGAAATAATTAATCAAAAACAGATATTTATATTATGAGACTGACAGGAAGAAGAGAAAGCAGTAATGTAGACGACCGGCGTGGTGCCCGCATCAGCGGTAAGGCAGGTGCCGGTATGGGAATAGGCGGCATCATCCTGGTTGCCATTATTTCGCTTATCATGGGTGGCAATCCCCTTGATATGCTGCAACAGATGGGTGATATGTCCAATGTGACGACTACGACATCTCCTCAGGAGTTCTCTGCCGAAGAGCAGGAGTTGGCTCATTTCTCCAAGCAGATTCTGGCTGGCACCGAAGATGTATGGTCAGAACTGTTCAAGCGGGCCGGGCGCACGTATCAGAATCCTCAGATGGTATTGTTTACCGACCAGGTACAGACCGGATGTGGTGGAGCCACGTCGCAGGTGGGTCCGTTTTATTGCTCTGCCGACCAGTCGCTTTATCTGGACCTTTCGTTCTTTTCGCAGATGCGTTCCCAATTGGGTGCCGACGGTGACTTTGCCTATGCCTATGTCATTGCTCATGAGGTAGGTCATCATGTTGAATACCTGTTGGGCATATTGTCGCGGGTGCATTCGCAGATGTCGCGTATGTCTCAGACCGAAGCCAATAAGTTGAGTGTGCGTCTGGAGCTGCTCGCAGATTTCTATGCCGGAGTGTGGGCCCATTACGATAATAAAATGTTTGATTCTGTTGAAGACGGCGATTTGGAAGAAGCCATCAATTGTGCCTCTGTAATCGGCGACGACTATCTGCAGAAGAAGGCTCGCGGTTATGCTCAGCCTGAGACTTTCAACCACGGCACATCCGAGCAGCGTATGCATTGGTTTAAACTGGGTTACGTGAGTGGTGATATGTCGCAAGGTGAGAAACTGCTGTCTGTAAACCAGTAAATTCCTGCATGGCTCCTTTATCGGCACAAAGGGTGCCGGCATAGACGGGGACAGGAATACTTTGCAGAAAGCCCCCTGAAAGTTGAACAGCAAACTTTCAGGGGGCTTTTCTTTTGTTCTGGATATTCTTTTTCAGTTGTGCCTTTTTTCGTACTTTTGTACATAATATAATATGTTAATATTTAGGGCTGTGAACAAGATTCTTTTGCTGGTTGCCGTTATCGCAATTGTTTCCGGAAGTGTGCATGCACAAGTGAACTTGAATGGGCGTATATATTCTAATCCCAATATTATGGCTGATGTCTGGAATGATCCGTTAAAGGATCTGGATAAGAAGATGTCGGAGAGCAGGACAAAGTTGGTCGCCGACTTTGAGAAGAAGAACAGGCGCAAACCGAATACCGAAGAAATGGCCGAGATTGATACAAAGTTGAAAGATGCACGTGTGAAAATAGAAGCTGTTGAAAAGGGTATAGTGACATCTGTTTCTGTTGAGTTCAAGTCGGAGAAGGATATTGTGATGCGGACAGACATGAAAATAGATGAGAATGTATTGAAAATGGCCGGTATGGGCTGGATGAAGCGCAAGGCGTTG
>CACYCZ010000098.1 GCA_902773055.1 uncultured Bacteroidales bacterium | reverse complement strand
ATTCTGCTGTCTTCTTTGGAAGGCTTTGCCATCAATACCATTCGTATAAGTGGTGTTGAACATGAGTTTTCCACGGTGCCTGGTGTACGTGAGGATGTGACCAATATTATTCTTAACTTAAAGCAGGTTCGCTTTAAGCAGTTGATTAACGAGTACGACACCGCAAAGGTTAGTCTTACTATTGAGAATACTGCCGAGTTCAAGGCAGGTGATATCAATAAGGGCTTGACAGGCTTTGAAGTGTTAAATCCTGATTTGGTGATTTGCCACATAGATCCTAAGGCTAAAATGCAGATTGATTTGACAATCAATAAGGGTCGTGGCTATGTTGTTTCTGATGAAAACAGAGAATTCTGTGAAGAAATGAACACGTTGCCAATAGATTCTATTTATACCCCAATACGCAATGTAAAGTATTACGTGGATGATTATCGCGTAGAGCAGAAGACTGACTACGAGCGCCTTACTATCGACATCACGACAGATGGTTCCATCCATCCCAAGGATGCCTTGAAAGAAGCTGCCCGTATTTTAATCTATCATTTCGGATTGTTCTCTGATGAAAAAATGACATTTGAGAATTCTGCTGACGATGACAGCCTGATAGATGAGGTTGACTTGAGAATGCGCAAGCTGCTGAAGTCTAAATTGACAGAAATGAAACTTTCTGTACGTGCCCTTAACTGTTTGGCTGCTGCTAACGTTGAAACACTTGGCGATTTGGTTCAGTATAATAAGAATGATCTCCTTACATTCCGCAATTTTGGTAAGAAGTCACTTTCCGAATTAGATACGTTGTTGACGAGTTTGAATTTATCTTTCGGAATGGACATTAGCAAGTATAAACTTGAAAAAGACGAATAAACAATGAGACATAATAAAAAATTCAATCATCTTTCACGTACATCTTCTCACAGAGCTTCTTTGTTTGCCAATATGACCGTGGCTCTATTCAAGCATAAGAGAATTACTACGACGGTGCCTAAGGCAAAGGCTTTGAGAAAATACGTTGAGCCTCTAATTACAAAGTCAAAAGAAGATACAACTCATTCTCGCCGTGTTGTCTTCAGTTATCTGCAAGACAAGGAAGCCATCAAGGAGTTGTTCGGTGTAATCTCTACAAAGGTTGCCGACCGCCCCGGAGGCTATACGAGAATTATTAAATTGGGTCATCGTGCTGACGACGGTGCAGATATGTGCTTTATTGAACTGGTTGATTTCAACGAGAATATGTTGAAGGCTTCCGGAAAGAAGAAGGCTCGTACCCGTCGTGGTGGCAAGAAGGCTGCTGCCAAGGTAGAAGAGGCTGCACCTGTTGAAGAGACTGTTGCAGAACCAGTAGCCGAAGAGGCTCCTGCTGTCGAGGAAGTCGCTGCTGAGGAGGCTCCTGCTGCCGAAGAACCAGCAAAAGCTGAATAAGTTTATTATCTGAATAAAAGAGGGACGTGGGTAGAACTCACGTCTCTCTTTAATTTTTTTTATTAAATGAAATCCGTTATTAAGTTCCCGCTGACTATATTTTGTTTGTTGCTTATATTGTTCCTGAGTTTTTTTACTCCTCCCCCGACCGATTTAGATGATGTAAGCAATATAGATAAGATATTCCATTTCCTGATGTATTGTGGGACAATGTCTGTATTCTGGATAGAATATAGGCGATATGAAAGAGAGGGGCAACCATGGTCACCATTAATGCTGGCTATGGTGAGTGTGGTGCTTCCAATCCTTCTGAGTGGTTTGATAGAACTTCTTCAGGAATATTGCACAGGTGGTCGCAGGGGCGGTGAATGGTCTGATTTTGCTGCAAACAGTGCTGGTGTCCTTTTTGCATTCTTTATATGTAGGAAGATAGCGGGAAAGGTTATCCGTCCTAAAAGTCAAAATTGATGCAAACTTATTGTTGGCGCAGTGGCAGGAAATCAGGCCGTTTAGTTTTGATAACGATGTGCTGTTATTGAAACAATATTATATCGGACGGAAAGAAAATACAGGCTGATTCCCGTATGCTTTCAGTCTCGGAGTTTTGCAATTTAACAAGATGATTTATACGTCCTCTTGCCCCCTCTCAGAATGCTCTGTAGAGGGGGTAATTTTTGTAGGCCTAGTAGTTTTCACCAGTAGGCCTGCCAGTGAAAACTACTAGGCCTACGAAAATTTTCTCTGAAAGGAGCGTGTGAAAATAGATGTTTGGAGGTCTATTTGATATGCTTTTGACGAGTGTTGACGTTTTGTAAAAAGTACATGATGTCTGTCGGGAAGATTTATGCTGCGGAGTGGCTGTGATAATGGAGCAATGCAATATATTTCTCTCAAAAATCAAACTTGAATGTGTGCTTTGACTTCTGCAAATTATTAGAAACAATTTGCAGAAGTGTTCTTAGAATATTGTCTTTAGGGTTCCGTACTGTGATGGCGAAGAGGCCATTCCGTCATGTTTCTCATGATAAGAAAAAAATGTTGCATCAGCATTCTCATGGAGCTGATGCAACAAAGGAAAAAAGAGTTTATATCTTGTTTCAGATTATGGCGTGAATGCCTGTAGAAGGGGAGGGGTGCCTACTTTCCTCTTGTTGCAAGTTGGAAAGTCTCGGTTGTATAAATCAGGTTGCCTTTTGCAAAGCCCAGAGTGAAATCGGCTTGTCCTGACTTCAGACTGGGTTTCCCATAGACTTCGGCGGTGTATTTGACACCTCTGCCAGGTCTTATGGATGCAATGATGGCTGTGGGGGAAATCAGTATGCGCTTGTTGTCGGTGACGCCAATGACGGGAGTAATGTTGTAAATAGTTTCGTTCCCGTTGTTTTTTAATTCAAATTGTATTTTTGCATGTTCCCCGGCATCAATGGTGTGGTTGTTGTTTTCATCAATGAACCGCAGGTTTTCTACGGCAAGGTTGTCGTATTCGGCAATCATGTCCTGGGAGTATTTGTCAGGAACAGCAGAAGATGATTTTCTTGATGTCTTGCGGTGGCTGTATGTGTCGTAGTTGTCATATCTTTCAACCTTTTTTGCTCTGGGTGCTGTGGCTGCTGCTCCTACGGCACCGCCGACCACCATGCCGATGATGTTTCCGGCATCATGCCCTCTTGGACCATCCATGAGACCTCCGATACTGGACCCGAAAATACCTCCCAGCATGCCACCAGTGAATACACCGTTCATTTGATTTGGGCTAGTGCAGCTGCAAAGGCTGAGAGCAAGAATAGAGCATAGCGTAGATACCTTTTTCATTGTTGATGATTTTAAATTTCTCTGCAAACATACTTCTTTTGTATTGTTTTACCAAAGAATATGGCTTAAAAAATATTAAAACTCCGTTTTTGTCATGCTTTTATCGGATAAAAAGTATCGTGTCCGATTTGAAAAATGCAAACAAGTTGTCCGCAATGGTCATGTCAGGCGATTGCGGACAACTTATGTATATGCTGCTTATTAAGGCAGAGGCCTTAAGAGTATTCAAGGGGCAGTTTAGTAATTTTCAGCTTTAATCTGAAAGTAGCTCTGCGGATGGTTGCATGTGGGGCAAATCTCGGGGGCTTTCTTGCCGATAACGATATGGCCGCAGTTTGCACATTGCCAGATACATTCGCCTTCCCTTGAAAAGACAATACCGTCCTTAATGTTCTGCAGCAGTTTGAGATAGCGTGCTTCGTGTTCTTTCTCAATGGCTCCTACCAGTCTGAATTTCTCGGCTATTTCAGTGAAGCCTTCCTCCTCAGCCTCTTTGGCCATGCGGTCATACATGTTGGTCCATTCAAAATTTTCACCGGCAGCAGCATCAGCGAGATTCTCAATGGTGGAACCCACCTTACCTCCGTGCAGATATTTATACCACATCTTGGCATGCTCTTTCTCATTGCCGGCTGTCTCCTCAAAGATGGCAGCTATCTGGACGTAGCCGTCCTTCTTGGCCTGACTGGCAAAATAGGAATACTTGTTTCTGGCTTGTGATTCACCTGCAAAGGCTTCCTGCAGGTTTTTCTCGGTTTTTGTTCCTTTAAGGTCTTTCATACATTTGGTGTTTTAGGTATTGGTAAATATCTTGTTTCATGTGCAAAGATACACTAAAATATTGTAGAACAAGAATAAAAAATGAAGAACAAAAGACAAATTACGCTATTTTTTTCATGTGCCATACAGTAAGAGGCATCATTATATTTTGTGATAAAAAGACTTGGAAAATCTTCGGATTTCACAAAAAATGGGTATTGTAAAAGATTGTAAATAGTTGTAATTTTGCAATATAAAAAAGTGGTATGAAGACTGTAAAGATTATAGGATTGTTTTTCATGCTGGTTGTTTCTCCTGTAACAAAAGCACAGGTTTCGGCAGCAGATAGCGTGATGAATCATATTAAAGGGAACAAATTGAGCTTGGGAGGCTATGGCGAAATAGCTTACAGCCGTTATTTCTATAATGACAACGTAGCCCGTTATAGTGTGCCTGACGAATATAAGGATGCTCCCGGACATGGCAAGTTTGACATTCCTCATGCTGTAATATATGTCAATTACGATTTCGGCAAGGGCTGGTCCTTCAATACCGAGATAGAATTTGAGCACGGAGGGACAGGCACTGCCTATGAGAAAGAAGCCGAAGAAGGTGGCGAATGGGAGTCAGAAACGGAGAAAGGCGGTGAGGTTGAATTGGAGCAATTCTGGATTCAGAAGTCATTTGCCAAATGGGCCAATATCCGTGCCGGACATATTGTAGTACCTGTAGGACTGAATAATGCCCACCATGAGCCGTTGAACTTCTTTACCGTTTACCGCCCTGAAGGAGAAAACTGTATTCTTCCGTCAACATGGCATCAAACAGGATTTGATTTCTGGGGACGCTATAAGGATTTCCGTTATCAAGTGCAGCTCTTGGCCGGTTTGGTTTCGGATAATTTCACAACTACGGGTTGGATAAACAAAGGAGCAAAATCCCCATTGGAATATGATTTGGCCAATAAATACGGTGTTTCAGTACGTATAGATAATTATAGTATCCCCGGGCTGCGTTTGGGCGTCAGTGGTTACTATGGTCATACTGTAGGCAATAGTTTCCCCGCAGAAGAAAATAATAATAAGAAAAAGGGAGTCTTGGCAATCGGTTCCTTTGACTTTTCCTATAATGCCTTCAACTGGATTATCCGAGGTCAGGCAGATTTCGGCTACCTTGGTGACACCGATTACATCAACTCGAATCTATATAACCGTATAAACAAGAAATCTCCCTACCATCATAGTTCCGGTGTGAGCAGCCATGCTTATGCCGTAGGCGTGGAAGCAGGATGGGATCTCTTCTCACAGATAGAAAAATTGCGCAAGGACAAACAAAAGTTCTATATATTTGGGCGATACGATAATTATAATCCTTGTTCATCTTCTGATATGAAAAGGTATGATTATTGCAAAGTCCAGCGCATGGCCGTAGGCTTTAATTACCTGCCGATGAAACAGATCGCCGTAAAAGCAGAGTATTCTCACCGCTTCTTGGAGTCCAAATATAACAATGAACCCAGCATAAGTGTCGGTGTGGCCTATCAGGGATGGTTTATGTAATGATATAGAAGATTAAGAATTTAAATATATAAGTGATGAAAAAGTTTTATAAATTTATGTATGTTTCTGTGGCTGTATTGAGTTTAAGTATGGCATCTTGTAGCGATAGTGACAATGATAGTGACAGCTCAGAATTTATTGATCCGACAACGGTTAAGGATAATTATTCTTATGCAAGTGAAAGGACTGGTACTTCTGTCTTTACAGATGCAGATTATTCCAATGTAGCTTTCGGCAATATTGCTATTGAAAACTGCACAAACTTGGTTTCTCAGCTGGAAGCTGCGAATGAAGCTATTGGTAAAGCATCTCTGACCGAAGAGCAGACTGCCTATCTGAAGGAAGTCCTCGCTACTTTGGTAGACGATGTTATTGTTCCAACGTATACTTCATTGGCAGACAATACAGAAAAATTAGAGACAGTGTTGAATGGTCTGACCACAGAAACCATTACACAGGCTCAAATCAGTGAGGCTTGTGAGTATTTTGCCAATGCGCGTTCCTATTGGGAACTCAGTGAGGCTTTCTTGGGAGGAGCAGCTTCAGATTTTGACATTGACCCTACGATTGATTCCTGGCCTCTGAGCCGTACATTGCTGGTTAATTATTTGTCTTCCGGCACATTGAATGAAGATATGCTTGATGATGCTTCTATTCTTGGTTTCCATGCGTTGGAGTTTGTGCTGTTCCGCAATGGGCAACCTCGCAAGGTAGAAGAACTGAGAGGTATGGACACATATAACGGTTTTGAAAATATCAGTGGTGCTGTTGAGTTGACATATGCTCAGCAGGTATGTAAATTGTTGAAGGAGCGTGCATATCAACTTCAAGTTGCATGGGAAGGACCTACGATGGCAAACGCAGCCCGTCTGAAGGCTGTACAGGAAGCGGGTTTGGACTATCAGACTGCAAAGAAACAGAGTTTTGGCTACAACTTAAAGCACGCCGGCGAAAGCACAAGTACATTTGCAACATTAAAGTCTGCCGTTGCACAAGTTCTGTCTGATGAAGAAGGTTCAGCAGCAGCTATTGCTAATGAGGTCGGTACTGCAAAGATTGCCAACCCATTTGCCAACGGTGTCATCTCATATGTAGAGTCTCCATATTCTTATCGTTCAATAGTTGATTTTCAAGATAATATCCGTTCTGTGCGCAATGTCTGGTATGGCAATGTCAATGGAACAAGAAGCTCTAAAATCAAGAGTTTCTATGCGTTTTTCCTGAGTGTGGAGAATGCTGCCAATAATGCTACAAACAAAAAAGTGGTAGATGCATTTGTTAATAGTATTAATGCTATAGGTGGAATGCCTTCTCCGTTTGTAAAATATTGTTCTATAATTACAGGCAAGGACTTCTCGGAAGAGGAATATACCGGTGAAGATTAAGAGAACTGAGTTGAAAACACAATATCTTTAATGGGAAAAGATATGAAAAGATATATATCAAAACTGTTTTTGCTCCCTATATGTGCTGCAGCCCTGCTGACATCTTGTAGTGATGATGATTCTGTAAATACAGGCTTGATAGCTGAAAAAGATGTCTTTGGTGAGGCTAACAGCGTTTTTTCCGCTGATGATTGGTATCCAGGTGGGCAGTTGGGCACAACGCGTAAGGCAAGTTATTCTACTCCGGCAACTGCGGTGACAGATGTTGAAGGAATGGAAGAAAGCTTTAACCGTGGTGAGGACTTTTTCGAGAATGTATATACCCTGTCTGAGGAACCGCGCAAGGGGCTTGGTCCTGCATGGGTCCGTAACAGTTGTATAAAATGCCATCCAAGTTATGGGCATGGCAAGCGTAAAGATGCTTATTTGGCAAACGATGGCGGCAATGGCTATCTGCTGGTTGTCTATCATCCGGATGCTGCAATGACATCTGATGGCGTTCGCTATACAACGGCAAGTTCCGGCTATATTTCTGAAGTGACGGGTATGCCTCAGACTAAGGCAATGGCGCCATTTAAGGCTCCGATTGATGAAAGCCAGATTACTGTTGAATGGAAGCATGTAACGAAGATGCCTTCGGGCTTGGATATGAAATTCCCCGACGGTGAGTCTTATGACTTGATTTATCCGGAGGCGACTATACCTCAGACAGCGTTCAATACCAATCCTCTGCCTGAAAACTATGAGGTGCGTCTTGAGAATACCATTGGTATCTATGGAACAGGTCTCATTGATGCTATTACAGAAGACGACATGCTTGCTGAGTATCAAAGTCAGGCTGCGGGTGTGAAGGAGCGCGGTGGCAATGTTGCCGATTATCTGAATCCTAATATCTTTGACGGAGCAACAAATACTTGGGCTCCTGGTGCATGGTACACATTGGCTGACGGGCAGAAGCATATCAAGAAATTTACTTATGCCATGACACGTGCCTCTCTGCAGGATGGTCCGGGCGCTAATGCTATCTGGAATATAACTAATGTGACACGTTCTGACCGCAAGTATCTGTATACTACTCCGGCATGGGCCAAGGCCATGTCTGAAGATGAAAATATCCTCAACTATATAGCTACGAATGGTGCTGCTGAATCGTCAGTGCTTCACCCATTCTGGGCAGAAACGAAGGATGGCATTGCTGAAAAAGTCAATACCTTGTTGGCTATGAATACTGCTGCCAAGGGTGGTGATAACTATACCAATGCTTTTGGAGAACCAGAAATGTCTGACCAGCAATATTATGATTTTATGGTATGGCACAGAGGTCTTGCTGTTCCTGCTGCACGTGATTTGGATGACGAGTCTGTACAACGTGGAAAGACGCTGTTTAAGAAAATAGGCTGTGAGTCATGCCATCGTGCAACATGGATTACCGGTGAGGATAATTATTGGGTGGATAATTCCATTAAGGCATATTGTGCTGCCAATGGCAAGGTCTACAGTAATTCTCTGCCACGCTTTGCCCAACAGACAATTCATCCATATACCGATATGGTTCAACATCGTCTCTTCATGGAGAACGATATCCGAACTGGATGGTGCCGTACGACTCCATTGTGGGGACGTGGCTTGTCTCTTCAGTTGACTGGTGCAGAGGATCGTTTGCACGATGCCCGGGCAAGAAACGAGATTGAAGCTATCATGTGGCATGCATATAGCAAGGATTCACACGCTTATTGGTCAGCGGTTCAATTCTATAATTTGCCTAAGGCTGACAGGGATGCTGTCGTGAAGTTCTTAAAATCAATATAATATAATCTTTTATATATGTATAGGGACTGATAAACTGCATAGGCGGATTGTCAGTCCCTGTTTTTCAATAAAACACGTTGTTTGACGTTTAAAAAATAAAATAGGTAAAATGGTAAAGCAAATCATTGTGGTGCTGTATGTGTCGTTGATAGTTGTTATGGGAGGGGCTACTTTCCTGGAAAAGTATAATGGCACAGAGTATGTGAGCGAGACCATATACGGTTCCTGGTGGTTTTCTTTGTTATGGGCTGTGGCTGTGGCCTTCGGCGTGTTTTGGTTCCTGCGTCAGCGTGTGCGCAGGGTGTCGACAATATGTCTGCACTTGTCTTTCGTGATTATTCTTGCCGGAGCCTTTGCAACTCATATGCTTGCTGAAAGAGGCATTGTGCCCCTTCGGGAAAACGAGGTTTCAGAAAAGTATATCAGTGAAAGCGGACAGGAGAAGAACTTCCCGTTCAAACTGCTTTTGAAACAATTTTCTGTGATTTATCATAAGGGAACAACGGCTCCTGAGGATTATGTTTCCGATATCATGATTATGGATGGCTCGTCTGAAAGGCTCGTGCGTATATCTATGAACCATATTTATCAGCATGGTGCCATGCGCCTGTATCTGAAGAATTATGATGAGGATTTGCATGGCGTGATGCTGTCTGTTAATTCTGATCAGATAGGCATACCCCTGACCTATGTAGGATATGCCTTGCTGTTCTTTTCGTTGCTTTGGATGCTTGTAGACAAGAATGGGAGTTACAGGAAACTGTTGCGGGGCTCCAGAATGCTGTTGTTGCTGACATTGTGGCTTGTGCCATGGTTTGGAATGACGGCCCAGCATACTCTGCCCAGACAGACCGCTGATGAGCTTGGACGGCTCTTTGTTGTGTATAATGACCGTGTTTGCCCCATGGAGACTTTTGCACGCGATTTTACCAAAAAGCTATACGGGAAACCGTCTTACAAGGATTTTTCGGCATGTCAGGTTATGGCTGGGTTCATGTTCTGGGGAAAGGAGTGGATGGCCCAGCCTGTCTTGAAGATCAAGCAGGGTGTGTTGCGTACGCAGTTGGGATTGCCCAAGTATGTGGCGCCTGTCAGTTTCTTCAAAACTGAAGGATATATTCTGGGACCTTATGTTCAGATGGATACAAAGGATAAATTCCATGAGCAGGTGATGGATATCGACGACAAGTTAATGTTGATTATGCAAGTCCAGCATATGGAGCCCTTGTCAATGTTCCCCTATGCTTTCAAGGGCGGGGCAGTGAAATGGTTTTCGCCTGCAGGTGAACTGCCGCCCGAGATGCCGGAGGAGCAGAAGAAGTATGTTCAGGAAATTATACCCCTGATTGGGAAGTATGCTGTTCAGGGGGAGTTTAAAGTTGTAGATGAGGCCTTGGGTAAGATAAGGAAGTATCAGTACCGATATGGAGCGGCATCGCTTCCGTCAGCCCTTCAGGTCTGGGCCGAGAATGTTTATAACAGGATACCGTTTGCGACCATATTGTTTATGGCTAATTTGACGTTGGCATTGCTTTCCCTGTTCTTTCTTTCGCGGCGGAGGTGGGACTGCATTTTTACCTTGCTGATGTTTTTATCCTTTGCGGCGTTGACGTTCTGTCTGGCATTGCGTTGGATAATCAGCGGTACAGTCCCGATGAATAATGGCTACGAAACAACCCTTGTGATGGCGTGGTTTGTCCTGTTGCTCTCCCTGCTGATGTATAGACGTCTGAGGCTGATGATAACATTCGGATTTCTGATGAGTGGATTCATGTTGCTGGTGAGTCACATCGGACAGATGAATCCCGCCATAACCCATCGTATGCCGGTATTGAATTCCCCCTTGTTGAGCACTCATGTCAGCATTATAATGATAGCCTATGCACTCCTGGCTCTCATGTTTATTGTATCGTTGGCTTGTCTTGTAATCCGTTGCTTTAAGCGTAATCCTGCCTTGGAAGAGCAGCTGATATGGCTGAACTGCATATTCCTGTATCCGGCGATGGCATTTCTTGGGATAGGTATATTTGTCGGAGCCATTTGGGCCAATGTCAGTTGGGGAACCTATTGGGGATGGGATCCTAAGGAGGTCTGGGCCTTGATTACATTTATGGTTTATGCTGTT
>CACYCZ010000097.1 GCA_902773055.1 uncultured Bacteroidales bacterium | reverse complement strand
ATAGCTGGTAAAATCCGTGGCGCGCTCATGCGATGGCACTCCTGACGGCTCATGGTATTGCTGATAGGGACGGACGCGGTGGAAAAACTTCTTGGCACTATATCCTGCTTCCTGTTCTGTAAGGTGAAGGCGTTTGAACAGGCGATATAATTCGGGGTAGCCTTCAGGAGTCAGTTCCTTGCCGACTACCGGACTGAAACGTTTCATGAAATAGGCAGCACCGATGCGTGCATCAATTACAGCCTGCCGGCCCCGTTCCGTTTCCCGCTGTGAAAGTCCCCATTGATACTGCGCCCAATCATTGAAGAAAAGGGGATCGGACAGAGATGGCGGTGCCGGTATGATTTTTTCCAGCAACGGAGCGGCATCCCGCGTATAGAAAGGAGTAAATTTCTCCCGTGCAGCATCGTTTTGCCCGATGGCAACAGCCCAGGACAGCGCATACAGGAGAATACAGGATATTGTTTTTTGCATTGCCCGGCCTCTATTGTTTTGCATTGTATGCCTCCAGAGCCTTTTCCAAGATGAACAGTGCCCTTTGGAGGTCTTTCTTCTTCAGTACATATGCCAGACGCACCTGGTCTTTTCCCAATCCCGGAGTTGAATAGAAACCTGCAGCCGGAGCCATCATGATGGTTTCACCTTCGTAACTGAAATCAGTCAGACACCAGGCACAGAATTTCTCTGCGTCATCAACAGGCAACTTGGCTACAGTATAGAAGGCACCCATCGGTATCGGGGTATAGCATCCGGGGATACGGTTCACGCCATCAATAAGGCACTTACGGCGCTCCACATATTCCTCATAAACTTCACGGGAGTATTCCTCTGTTCCCTCAATGGATGCTTCTGCCACAAGTTGGCCTATCAAGGGAGGTGACAAACGCGCCTGACAGAATTTCATCACCGTATTGCGCACTTTTTCGTTCTTGGTAATCAGCGCACCGATACGGATACCACACTCGCTGTAGCGCTTGCTGAAGGAATCAACCAGCACGACGTTCTGCTCTATTCCCTCCAGATGCATGGCAGAGATATAGGGGCTTCCCGTATAAATGAATTCGCGGTATACTTCATCACTGAAAAGATACAGATTGTATTTTTTCACGAGGTCACGGATGCGGTTCATCTCCCGCTGGGTATACAGATACCCGGTGGGGTTATTGGGATTACATATCAAGATGGCTTTTGTGCGCTCGTTGATAAGTTCTTCAAACTTTTCCACCTTGGGGAGGCAAAAGCCTTCCTCTATCGTCGTTGCAATAGTCCTGATAACGGCTCCTGCCGATATGGCAAACGACATGTAATTGGCATAGGCCGGCTCAGGCACGATAATCTCGTCACCGGGATTCAGACAGGTCATAAAGGCAAAGAGCACAGCCTCGCTGCCGCCTGTTGTTATAATAATGTCGTCAGCCTTCAGTTTTATCTGATAACGCTCATAATAGCCTACCAGCTTCTCCCTCAGCGAGCGGTATCCCTGAGACGGACTGTATTCCAATGTCGTGCGGTCTATATTCTTCAACACGTCCAATGCCTTCTGGGGCGTCGGGAGGTCGGGTTGTCCTATGTTCAACCGGTATATCTTTATGCCCCTGTCGCTGGCATCGTAGGCCAAGGGAGCCAATTTACGGATTGGAGAAGCCGGCATCTCTATGCCGCGCTGAGAGATTTGAAGATTCTTATTCATTTTTTAAGTATTCAAAAAGGGGGTTATCCGTGGCTGTCAGCCACTATGGTTATCTATAATGCGTATCGGTCAGTTATCCAGCACCTCATACTTGGATTGCCGGCTCTTATACTCAGGAACGATTTCTTTCATCTTCCTGACGATGCTCATGTCGTCGAAGTTCCTGCTGATTTCAAGGAGACTCTCCTCATTCCTGCAGGCTTCCTCATAGGGATACTCACGCACCTTGGCTATCTTTATCTTCTTGTTAGCCGTCGGTATGGTTTGTTCCTGGTCGTTAAGCACTTCCTCATATAGTTTCTCTCCGTCGCGCAATCCTGTATATTCTATCGTGACATTCTGGGCACCGCTCAAATCTATCATCCGCTGTGCCAAATCTGCGATGCGCACGGGCTTGCCCATGTCAAAGACAAAGATTTCGCCACCCTTGCCCATAGTTCCTGCTTCCAAAACCAGTTTACATGCCTCTGGAATTAGCATGAAGAAACGTATGATATCCGGATGCGTGACTGTCAGGGGGCCGCCGTTCTTTATCTGCTCCCTGAAGAGTGGTATCACAGAGCCGTTGCTACCCAAGACATTGCCGAAACGTGTCGTAACGAAGTGGGTACATGCAGGTGTACCGTCTGCCTGCAGCAACTTTGGAGCATCCATATTACCAGCCTCCAAGTCCTTTGTCTGATTCTTGATAGCCTCGTTAAGACTTTGGCAATAGATTTCACATATACGCTTGCTGCAACCCATGACATTTGTGGGATTCACGGCCTTGTCAGTGGATATCATCACAAATTTCGCTGTCCCGTATTTTACAGCCAGATCAGCTATCACGCGGGTGCCGTAAACATTATTCTGCACTGCTATCGCCGGGTTATCCTCCATCATGGGGACATGCTTATAGGCTGCAGCGTGGAAGACATAGTCGGGACGATACTCGGCAAAGATTTTTTCCATATGACCTGAGTTTGTAATACTGGTCACAATTGTCTCTGCCTGAATGTGCGGATACTGTTTAGCCAGCCTGAGACGCACGTCATGCATCGGGGTCTCGGCCTGGTCTATCAGTATCAGGTTAGCCGGCGCAAACTGGGCTATCTGGTTCACTATCTCAGAGCCTATACTGCCGGCAGCACCCGTAATCAGGATTTTCTTGCCGCGCAGCATATTCTCTATCTGCTTCATGTCAATCTCTATTTCCTCACGCGGCAGCAAATCTTCTATCTCTACCTCCTGCAAATGAACGATACTGTCTTCCTTGCCGTCCCAGACTTCTGCCGGAGGCATCATCATAATCTTGATTTTATTTGCAATCAATTTATCTATCAGATTGTTGCGTCCACGGAAATATTCTGTCTGGAATGGCGAAACAAGCAACACCTTGATATGCTGCTCCTTCATCAACTCAGGCAGGTCGTCATCATCAGGATATACCTTTGCCCCCATCAGGTAGCGCAACTGCATTTCCTTCAGCGGAGAGACAAAGCCTTTGACAATATACTTGCGGGGCTCCTGGCTATTGACAGTCTTGGCAATAGCCACTCCTCCGCTCTTCGTGCCATATATGAAGGCTGCACGCACGTTCTCACTCGTCTGGATGCTGGTATAGAGCAATCTGACCATCACACGCCATGCCCACATCAGCATTGTTCCTGCGATAAGTATCAATGCCAGTGTCTTTTCATTCGGCACTATCAGCCAGTCATCGTCAGGGGAGACATAGCTTATTATGGCTGTCAGGACAGAACCGACGATAACGGCGTAAGCCACCCTGTACAAATCTGCAAATGAAGAGAAACGAATTATACCGCTGTATGTATGGAAGATACGGAAACCTACAAGAAACGGTATCATAGTGATGACGGATCCCAAGAGTAACATCCAGAATACTGAAGCAACTACATTCCCGCCAAACTGCCAATAGAAACCAAATACATTCAAGAATATGATTATCAACGCATCAATAGCCAGAATGCAATAGTAAGGCAATGCATTCTTTGAAAAATACCAATGTAACGTCTTTCTGACAATATCCATATTATCACAATCTTACATCCGCATTACTGCGATTTATTACACAATGTTATTGGCTAGTAATATGCAAAGATACATTATTTAAATTAAAAACAGTTAAAAAAATGCTTATATTTTTTCCTCCTCCAATGCCAAATATCCCACAAACGCCACAACGGCGATTTTCGTCCATTAATTTTCTGCACGCATATGTTTATCTGTCGAAACAACACACCCCAACCATTACGACCCGCCTCAAAAGAAAAAGCATCTGCTCCGGATTCCTGAAGAATTTTATTTTTTTTAAGTTTTGTTAAATTGTATCAAATATTGTTTATTTTCCCACTCCTCAAAAAGACGGTTTTGAGGCTGCTTTTCGGAGATATTTTTTTCTGCCCTAAGCATTTTTACTGGCAGGCCTGCGCGTTGAAACTGGAAGGCCTGCCAGCAAAAACCCGCAGGCCTACAAAATTCACCCCTTCCACAGCACCTTCTGGAGGGGTTGGGAAAATGGGTACGGAGAAGTGTTAACAATTATTAAAAAACAGAAGGCAAGAGTGGCGCATTTCATGTTTTCATTGCGCAAGTCACAAGGAATTCATACATCTCCCGTTCTCATAACAGAGGAGCAATGCCCCTTAGAAAAATGCCAGCATGCGAAAAGCCCCGACTGAAAAAAATACCCAAGCGGCCACACCCACTTGCCTGCACTGCAAAATGCCCTCACCCAAAACAATACAGAGTGTTTTTCCGCCCATTTTTTTTGTTCATATACAAAATAGTTAGTAACTTTGCTTTCAAAAGTGCATTGTCTCTTTGAGACATTTTGCAGATTGCAAGCACACACTAACAATTCACAGCAAAACCTGCCCCGCGTGCAGAGTCACATAATTACAAAAACACAAGCACAATGAAACTGTTGTCAAACCTACCGAAATTCACTGCCACAATAGGCATCATCATTGCTCTTGCATCCTGTACGAGCTACAAAGAAGTACCCTATTTCCAGAATATTGACCAGGCCACATTATCAGAAGTCCAGGCGCTTTATGATGCCAGAATCATGCCCAAAGACATTCTGACAATTACGGTCAACACCACAGACCCCCAGGTGTCTGCCCCATTCAACCTGATTGCACAGACTCCCAACAATAGTAACTCCGGCACAAACGCCACGACACAGGCTTCACTGCAGCAATATCTGGTCAACAACAACGGGGAAATTGACTTTCCCGTACTCGGCACACTGAAGATTGGCGGACTCACCAAGAATCAGGCTGAAGCCATGATACGCGAAAAACTGAAGCCCTATATCAAGGAAACGCCCGTAGTGACAGTCCGCATGATAGACTTCAAGATTGCCGTCATCGGCGAAGTCAACCGCCCGGGCCAGTTTACCATAACCAAGGAGAAAGTCAACATCTTGGAAGCCTTGGCACTGGCAGGAGACATGACTGTATGGGGCGTACGTAACGACGTCATCCTGGTACGCGAAGATGCACAGGGCAAAAAGGAGTATCAGCACCTCAACCTCAACGATGCCAACGTCATCCAGTCGCCATACTACCAGTTGCAGCAAAACGACATTCTCTATGTCAAGCCCAACAAGACCAAAGCAAAGAACAGCGACATTGGCAACAGCACCACACTGTGGTTCAGCGCGACGTCAATTCTCGTATCCCTGGCCTCGCTGCTATATAACATCCTCAAGTAAAACCATACAGGCAACAGTCCTGCATTCACAGACAACAACATATCAACAAGTCAGTTAACAAACATGTCAGAGAATATTGAAAACAACTATCAGCAAGCTGCTGAAGAGACACAGGTTTCCACCTTTTTTGACTTAAAGAATCTTATACTCAAGCTGGTACTTTACTGGCCATGGTTCGTCTTCAGTATCATTGTATGCCTTGTCGGCGCCTATATATATCTGAGATACCAGGTACCCGTATACAGTACAAACGGCTCTGTCATCATCAAGGAGGATAAGAGCAAGGGACGTTCTAGCAATGCCACTGCACAGAACATTTCCACCCTGACAGACATGGGCATGCTGTCTATGACCAACAACTTTGACAACGAACTTGAAGCGCTCAAGAGTCGCACACTGATTAAGAAAGTTGTCAATGACCTCGGTCTGTACATTACCGAAGCACAGAAACGCAACTACCCCGGTGCCCCCAGTGTATTGTACAACAATGCACCCGTCAGCATCTGGATGACTCCCGATGCAGCCGATGCCCTCAAGACAACCATCATACTGACACTGGAATATGAGAAAGATAACAATATCGATGCAAACATTGAATATACCTGCGAAGGCCAAAAGATTACAGAACACAAAACCATCAAGAAACTCCCGGCGCTACTGACAACGAAAGTCGGCGTCATCAGTCTCATGGCCAACCCCGAAGGCATTCCTGCCAAGGCTGGAACAATCATACAGGCACAGATAAAATCACCCACAGCTGTTGCTGCAAGATACAAGGCTGCACTGACGGTAAACGCTACCAGCAAGACAACGACAATAGCCCAGCTGGAAATCAAGGATACCAACAAAAAACGGGGTATAGACTTCCTGAACAAGCTCATTGACCTCTATAATCAGGATGCCAATGACGAAAAGAACGAAGTAGCTCAGAAAACTGCCGAATTCATTGAAGAACGTATCAGCATCATCAATAACGAACTGGGACACGAAGAAAACCGCCTGGCCAGCTTTAAGAAAAGCGCAGGACTGACCAACCTCACCAGCGATGCCCAACTGGCACTGACAGAAAACAGCAAATATGAGCAGGAGCGCATCCAGAACTCAACTCAGATCAGTCTGGTCGAGTTCTTGCAAAGCTATGTCAATAATCCCGAAAATGACAACGAAGTCATTCCTGCCAATGTAGGTCTGCAAGACCAGAATCTGGCATCAGTGATTACCCAATACAACACACAACTGCTGGAGAAGAAACGCCTGATGCGTACCTCCAATGAAGCCAACCCCAGCCTGCAACTGGCTTCCCAACAGGTAGAACTGCTCCGCAACGGTGTCAAGACAACCATTGAAAGCGTCTTGAAAGGCCTGCGCATCACACAGAAAGGCATTTCCGGGCAAACCAACAAATTCCAAAACCGTATCAGCAATGCGCCGAATCAGGAAAAAGAATTTGTCAGCATTTCCCGTCAGCAGGAAATCAAAGCACAACTCTATATCATGCTCTTGCAGAAACGCGAGGAAAATGCCATCACGCTGGCAGCTACCGCAAACAACGGCCGTTTCGTAGAAACACCGCAGGCTACCAACGCCCCCGTTTCTCCCAAGAAACCCCTTATAATGCTGATAGCTCTGGTTCTCGGTTTCTGCCTGCCATACCTTATCATGTTCATCAGAGAACTGCTGAGTTACAAGATTGAAAACAGAAGCGACATAGAGAGACTCACAACCGTTCCGCTGATAGGCGAGTTGCCGACAACTGATACAGGAAAAGGAAATATCGTTGTCCACGAGAACAAGAACAACATCATGGAGGAAACATTCCGCAAACTGCGTACCAATGTTCTCTTCATGCTCGGTGAGAAAGACAAGGTCGTATTGTTTACATCCACCCAACCTGGTGAAGGAAAGAGTTTCATCGCCGGTAACCTGGCCCTGAGTCTCGCCCTGCTGGGCAAGAAGACCATCATCGTCGGCATGGATATCCGTAAGCCCGGTCTGAACAAAGTGTTCAACCTGAGCAAACACATGGAAGGTGTCACCAACTACCTCAACGACCCGACTATTTCGCTTGACGAACTGATTGAACACAGTGAACTTCATGCAAATCTTGACATCCTCGCCGGTGGCGCCGTTCCGCCCAACCCTACCGAGTTAGTTGCACGCCCCGTCTTGGAAGAACTGATTGAAGAACTGAAGAAGCGCTACGAATACATTATTCTGGATACCGCTCCTATCGCCATGGTGACAGACACCGCTATCATCAGCCGCGTGGCCGACATGTGCGTATATGTTTGCCGAGCAGAAGTAACGCCAAAGAACGGATTCCAATACGTCAACCTCCTCCAAAAGGAAAACCACTTCAAGCATCTCGGCGTCGTACTCAATGCTGTTGACATGTCTAAGCGCAAGAACAGCCACGGATATGGCTACGGATACGGCTATGGATATGGATACGGGTATGGCTACGGATATGGATACGGGTACGGCTATGGTTACGGCTATGGATACGGGTACGACAAAGAAAAGAGAAAGAAAAACTTTTTCCAACGCCTCGCAAAACAGACATTGAACATCTTAGGTATAAATAAGAGGTAATACATAATACGAAATCAGCCTTCTGTTGAACAGAAGGCTGATTTTATTTTACACGGCACCCATGGTGCGAGGTCTTACCGGTCACCTATACTTCTATAGTCCCGAGGATCCAAAATGTTTTTGTAAGCCGGACGAATAATCCTACGGTCGGCAAAATTAAGTTCCTCTATACGGTGAGCCATCCAACCCACAATACGCGACATGGCAAAGATGGGCGTATAAATTTCGGTTGGCAAGCCAATCATATCATATATGAAACCACTATAAAAATCCAGGTTGGCACAAATAGGTTTCTGCGTCTTGCGGAACCGCGTTATACATTTGATACTCTCCTGCTCTATCAGTTTCAGGAAATCATATTCTTCTTCCCGTCCCTTCTCCCTGGCTAATTCACTGGCCAGGCGTTTAAGCTCCACGGCGCGCGGATCACTCTTTGTATATACTGCATGGCCTATACCATATATCAGGCCCGTCTTGTCGTAAACTTTCTTATTAAGCATCTTGTTCAGATAGATATCCAGTTCTTCAGCATCAGTCCAACAGGAAATATTTTCTTTCAGATGCTTGAACATGTCCATTACCTTGATATTGGCCCCTCCATGCAACGGACCTTTCAGAGAACCTATACCCGCAGCTATACTGGAATATGTATCCGTCCGTGTAGAAGAGGTAACCCTGACGGTAAAAGTCGAATTATTACCACCGCCATGTTCAGCCTGAATGATCAGCAACAGGTCAAGCATACGTGCTTCCAATTCCGTATAATCCTCATGCCTCAACATATAGAGGAAATTCTCCGCAATGGTCTTTTTCTCACGCGGGTGGCGTATATGCAGACTGCGTCCTTGCACAGAATGGCGATAAATATTATACGCATAAGCCACAATTGTAGGAAACTTTGCTATCAGTTCGATGGCTTGGCGAATCAGGTTGTCTCGGGAGATATCGTCCGGTGTCGGGTCAAACGTGTACATTTCCAATACGCAACGCGCCAGAATATTCATAATATTAGACCCTTCCAAATCCACGAGATGGACAATCGTGCGATGGTCCAAGGGCATATTCTCGTTAATCAGGTCCTGGAACATCTGCAGATTTTCCCTGTCGGGCAGATTACCGGAAAGGAGCAGATAGGCAATTTCCTCAAATCCGAATCTCTTTTCCTCCAGGACCGGCGTCACGAGATCGTCCAATTCATATCCGCGATAATAAAGTTTGCCCTCACACGCCTGCAGGTTTCCTTTCTCGTCACGCTCGTATCCGACAACATTCCCTATATTAGTCAAACCAACCAGTACCCCGGAGCCGTCTTCATTACGCAGTCCACGCTTCACCCCAAACTGCTGGAAAGCTTCACGGGGAATAACACACGATTTTTTTATTTCGTCACTCAGTTTGTAAATCAAATATTCCTTCTTCATACAACTTATTCCTTGTCATGTTTTTTGTTTCCGTCCTGATTATAATTACATATTGACCTGTTCCCCCGACTATATAGCTTCGAGTATCGAAGTTCCGAATTCGCTTGTTGACAGCGCTTTTCCGTTTTCCATAAACTTCGCAAGGTCATATGTCGCCATTCCTTGGACAAACAGCCTTTCCATGGCACTGTTTATCAGTTCTGCAGCTCTGCCCCAGCCGATATAATCCAACATCATCACAGCAGAAAGGATAATGCTTGACGGATTCACAATATTCCTTCCTGCAATATCAGGGGCCACGCCATGAGTAGCCTCAAATATTGCATGACCGGAGCAATAGTTAATATTTGCGCCTGGTGCTATACCTATTCCCCCGACCTGAGCCGCCAACATATCTGAAATATAATCACCGTTCAGGTTCAGCGTGGCAATGACGCTATAATCCTGCGGCCGAAGCAAGGCATTCTGCAAGAAGGCATCACAAATACAATCTTTTATTGTCAGCCTGCCATTTCTTATTTCACTGCCATATTCCCGTTCTGCCAATTCATAGCCCCATTTCCGAAATCCTCCTTCAGTGAACTTCATGATATTTCCCTTATGGACCAATGTCACCGACGGCAGGTTATGGGACAGGGCATATTCCACTGCAGAACGGACAAGGCGTTCGGAGCCCTCCCGGCTGACAGGCTTAACCCCATAGGCAGAACTCTCAGGAAAACGCACCTTTTCAACTCCCATTTTGTCATGCAAAAAGTCATAGAACCTGCCGGCGTCTTCCGAACCAGCCTCCCATTCTATGCCTGCATATATATCTTCTGTATTTTCCCTGAAGATGCACATGTCAACAAACTCAGGATGCTTTACAGGGCTGACTACTCCTTTATAATAGCGTACAGGCCGCTGACAGACATATAAATCGAGTTCCTGGCGCAAGGCAACATTCAGGCTCCTCACGCCTCCGCCCACCGGCGTCATCAATGGTCCCTTTATGCCTACCAGATATTCCTGAAAAGCCGTAAGGGTTGATACGGGCAACCATTCTCCCGTCCTTTCGTAAGCCTTTCCTCCTGCCAAGACTTCAAGCCATTCTATCCTGCGTTGCCCGTCATACGCCTTTTCCACTGCCTTGTCCACCACAGCCTTCATCACGGGTGTCACTTCATTTCCGACACCATCTCCCTCGATAAAAGGAATCGTAGGGTTATCGGGCACATTCAATTTGCCTTTATCAAATGTAATTTTCATCGTTCCTAAAATAATCTCCGTTCTTATAAATATATCATTTCATTGACTTTTTCAAGTAATTCAAGGCAGAGCCGGCCCTAAACCACTCAATCTGAATTTCGTTATAAGTATGCTGCACCTCAAAGGATTCTACGCTCCCGTCTGTATGTTCCAGATTAACAGTCAGGCAACGACCAGGAGTAAAAGTTTCAAGCCCGCACAGGGATATCCTGTCATCTTCCATAATCCTGTCATAATCGTTCTTGTCTACAAAAGTCACAGCCAACATACCCTGCTTTTTGAGATTAGTCTCGTGAATACGGGCAAAACTTTTAGCCAGAATCATCTTGACGTTAAGAAATCTCGGCTCCATGGCTGCATGTTCCCGCGATGAACCCTCGCCATAGTTCTCCTCTGCAATGACAACCGAACTTATTCCCTGACGCTTATAACTCTTAGCGACCACTGATACCTTTTTATAGATACCGTCCGTCTGGTCTTTTACACTATTGGTTTCTCCGTTGAACGCATTCACTGCGCCCATCAGCAGATTGTCTGAAATATTTTCCAGATGTCCCCGAAACTTCAGCCACGGCCCTGCCATGGATATATGATCAGTCGTACATTTACCTTTTACCTTGACCAACAGTTTCATAGACTTGAAGTCAGCATTCTGCCACGGCAGGAAAGGTTCAAGATATTGGAGCCGTTCTGACTCCGGGTTGATTTTAATTTCCATACCATCAACATTATCGCATGGCGGCACAAACATCCCCTTCTCTCTCAAGGCTTCAGCACCGCTCATTCCACGAGACACTTCAAAACCTTGCTCCGGAAAAACATTGCCTGCCGGCTCATCCATAAAGACTTTCTCTCCGTATGCATTCACCAAGCTATCGGTTTGCGGATTAAAATCCAGACGGCCTGCCACTGCCAAGGCCACAGCCAGCTCGGGCGAAGCTATAAATGCATATGTATTAGGATTTCCGTCAGCCCGCCGCCTAAAATTTCTGTTGAAAGACGTGACTATGGTGTTCCTGCGTGTATCATCATCTGTATGCCTTTTCCATTGACCGATACAGGGACCACAGGCATTTGCCATAATTACAGCTCCTATACGTCGGAAGTCATCCAGAATGCCGTCGCGTTCAGCCGTATAGCGTATCTGTTCCGAACCGGGATTGACAATCAGCTGCGCCTTGACAGGTATGTGCTTCCTGTAGGCTTGACGGGCTACTGAAGCGGCCCGGCACAGATCCTGATAGCTGGAGTTGGTACACGAGCCTGTCAATCCCACCTCTACATCCATTGGATAGCCCTTCTGAGCCCCTGCGGCCTTCATCTCCGAGAGCGGTGTAGCCGCGTCAGGAGTAAACGGGCCATTCAGATGGGGTTCTACTGCTGACAAGTCTATATCCAAAACCTGGTCATAATATTTCTCCGGAGCCTCAGCAACCTCACGGTCAGCACGCAGAGCCTGTGCATTTCTGTCAGCCAAGGCGGCTATTTCCTCCCTGTTTGTCATAGAAAGATACTTTCCCGTCTCAGCATCATAAGGAAACAGGCTGCACGTAGCCCCCAACTCAGCCCCCATATTACATATCGTGGCACGGCCTGTTGCTGAAATTCCAGCTATGCCTTCTCCGAAATATTCAAGCACAGCATTTGTGGCGCCTTTCACTGTAAGCATTCCTAAGATTTTCAGTATAACATCTTTAGGAGCAGACCATCCCGACAGTTTTCCCGTAAGGTGAACACCTATCAGGCGAGGCATCCTCAGTTCCCATGGCTGCCCGGTCAGCACATCAACAGCATCAGCGCCGCCGACTCCCACAGCCACCATGCCCAGCCCTCCGGCATTAGGCGTGTGAGAATCAGTCCCGACCATCATTCCTCCCGGAAAGGCATAGTTCTCCAACACAACCTGATGAATGATACCTGCACCTGCACCCCAGAAACCGATATGATATTTCCGGGATACTGCCTTCAGGAAATCATACACCTCCCTGTTTTGCTCTCGGGCAACTGACAAATCCACCTCTGCCCCCCTGTCGGCCCTGACCAGATGGTCGCAATGAACCGATGCCGGCACTGCGACAGCCTCTCTGCCTGCATTCATAAACTGAAGAAGTGCCATCTGGGCTGTTGCATCCTGCATCGCCACCCTGTCGGGGCGGAAATCAACATAGTCTTCACCACGTCTAAATACTACCAACGCATCTGGAGCATACAAATGAGCATACAACACCTTTTCTGCATAAGTCAGCGGACGCCCCAGTCTCCTACGGCTCGCATCTACAAGAGAAGAATAGGAGGCATAAAAATCCCTCAACATTTCAATGTCCAAAATCATATAACGTAATATATATTCGTTTTAAGTATCAAATGGAATTTTCATTCCAAAGGTACAAATTATAAAAAAACAGTACCGCGCAATTTCACACAATTAATATTATTTTTTCAAAAAGAGGCAATCTTTGTAATTTTTATTCATAACAAACTTAATATTTTGCAAGGCAAACAAAGCAAACAAAGCCGCAGAATGATGAAAAGACTCGAACCATTTCAACTTACTACGCGCTATGGAAATCACATCAGATTTCCGCAATGATTTTTTATAGTTTGCACCCTGCAATCAACATACTTGGTGCATCATCATCACCACGAGCCTACTATTTTCTTCTGTTTGTGCGTTTTAAAGTTTTGCACCCAGCCTGAGAATTTATGTTTCACGTCGCTGAACATACATTTACCGACGTGAAACATACGTTCAGCAATGCGAAACGTACATTCAGCGACATGAAACATAAAACATCCCGAGGCAGCGCTAAATTTCTGACACCGAAAGCACACAGCCTCCTGCAGGCATACCGGAAACAACTCACCCATGTGCGACTCAGCCATTCCGACACAACACACACCTGTATTTTTCTGCAAACAAATAATTATAACCTTTCAGAATTGTCAAAAATAAAATAAATATAGTATTTTTGTATACAGAAAATTTAAACAATATTATTTAGTATGAGAGATTTTAAGGATTTAAGAATTGCCGTAGCCGGTACAGGCTATGTCGGTTTATCCATTGCCACACTTCTCGCACAGCATCATCAGGTTACAGCCGTTGATGTCATTCCTGAAAAAGTTGAGAAAATCAACAAGAAGATTTCCCCAATTCAAGATGACTACATTGAAGAATACCTTGCCCACAAGAACCTCCGGCTGACAGCTACTTTGGACGGTGCAGCTGCATATAAAGACGCAGACTTTGTCGTCATCGCCGCACCTACCAACTATGACCCAGTTAAAAACTATTTTGACACATCCCACGTAGAGGAAGTCATCGATCTGGTCCTGTCCGTCAACTCGGAAGCCGTCATGGTCATCAAGTCAACGATACCGGTAGGATACTGCCGCAGCCTATATGTAAAATATGCCCGTAAATTCAAGGCAGAAGGAGCACCGGTTGACAAGAAATTCCGCCTGCTGTTCTCCCCCGAATTTCTTCGCGAGAGCAAGGCTCTGTATGACAATCTGTATCCGAGCCGTATCATCGTAGGCTATCCCAAGATGATTCGTGAGAGCGGATATGACGAAGAGAATCAGGCCATCATCAACATTGCAGGAAACCACCTGAGGGAAGACGCCGAGACATTCTCCAAACTGTTGCTGGAAGGTGCCATCGGCAATTCCAACGAATCTCGGGATTCCGTCAGCCGCGACAACCGACAGCTTGACATGATACCCTTAGACCCCGAAAAAGGCATCCCCGTACTGCTTATGGGGATGAAGGAGGCCGAAGCCGTAAAGTTGTTTGCCAACACCTATCTGGCTCTGCGTGTCAGCTACTTTAACGAACTGGATACCTATGCCGAACTTAAGGGACTTGACGCTCAGGCCATCATCCAAGGTGTCGGACTGGACCCCAGAATCGGCACACACTACAACAACCCGTCTTTTGGCTATGGCGGATATTGCCTGCCCAAGGACACGAAACAGTTGCTGGCCAACTATGACAATGTACCCCAGAACATGATTTCAGCCATCGTAGAAAGCAACCGCACACGCAAAGACTACATCGCCAACGCCGTATTGGAAAAAGCCGGCTACTATCAGGAAAATGCCACATGGGATGCCCGGAAAGAACACGAGTGCACAATCGGCATCTTCCGCCTGACAATGAAATCCAACTCTGACAACTTCCGCCAAAGTGCCATACAGGGTATCATGAAGCGAATTAAGGCCAAAGGAGCCGAAGTCATCATCTACGAGCCGACCCTGGAAGATGGTTCAACCTTCTTTGGCAGCAAGATCATCAACAATCTGGAAGAATTCAAAAAACTCAGCCACGCCATCATCGCCAACCGCTATGACAACTGTCTTGATGACGTACAGGGAAAAGTCTACACCAGAGACATCTTCAGAAGAGACTGACAGCCACTATTCAAGATGAGCGACATCACACTATTTCGGAACGGACGGATTCTTACCTCGCAAGGATGGGTCAGAAACGGAAGCCTGCTGGTGCAGGGCATGCGCATCATGGACATCTTCAAGACCGATGAAACCATTGACGGCGATGTCAGGATAATAGATGCCCATGGAGGAGAAATCGTCCCGGGAGCCATCGAAATACATGCCCACGGAGGAAACGGACATGAATTCAAGGAAGCAACAGAAACAGCATTCCAAGAGGCCTTGAACGCACACCTGTATCACGGCTCAACATCCATCTACCCCACCCTCGCATCAACCGATCTGAAAACAGCCGAAAAAGTCATTGAACAGACAACATTGGCAATGTCACATCCCGGCTCACCCATATTAGGGTTACATCTGGAAGGGCCTTATCTGAGCAAAAAAATGGTGGGAGAGCAGTCTGCGGAACATGTCGTCCCCTTTCATCCTGAAATATACAAGGAAATCGTCCGCTCAAACAAATGCCTGAAACGGTGGGATGCCGCACCCGAACTGGAAGGTGCCGAAGAATTTGGTTCATACTGCATACGCCACAATGTCATGCCGTCTATAGCCCACACACAGGCCACATATCAAGATGTATACAATGCCTACGAGGCAGGTTTCACGCATGTCACACATTTCTACAATGGCATGACATACTTTCACAAGACAGAGAGCGACAAGCATGAAGGCACCGTGGAAAGCATCCTGACCATACCGGAATTTTCCGTAGAAGTCATCTTCGACGGAATTCACCTACCCCCTGCCATACTGAAAATGATCTATGTCCTGAAAGGTATTGAGAAAATAGCCATCGTCACAAATTCCCATGCCGACATGGGAATCAAGAATCCCGGTAACATCCGGCACACAGCCACCACAATGGATGCAATGATACAGATAGCAGTAAAGAAAGTCGGTATCCAATTTGAAGATGCCATCAGAATGAGCTCCGAGACCCCGGCAAAAATCATGGGCGAGCACCACCATGTAGGAATACTCCGCAAAGGGTATGACGCCAACATCTGCATCTATGACACCGAGGCCAATCTGAAATTTGTCATGCAGAAAGGAACCATCATCCGAAACGACTTCCCTGCAACATAACCCACAACATTTATCACAAAACACATGTTAGAATACAACATCCAACTTGAAGGCAAGACCATACTTGTCACAGGCGCTGCCGGATTCATCGGCTCCAACCTGGTCAAACGACTCCTGAAAGAGTACGACAACGTCAACATCATCGGAATCGACAATATTACAGACTACTACGATATCAGGATCAAACACCAGCGGCTTGAAGAAATCAAAGCTTTGGCAGAAAACAGGAAAGACTGCAGATGGCTGTTCGTAAAAGAGTCCATCGCCGACCCGGAAGCCATAAATAAAATATTTGCCAAGCATGCACCTTCTGTCGTCGTAAACCTTGCCGCACAAGCCGGTGTCAGATATTCCATCACCAATCCCGACGCCTATATAGAAAGCAACCTGATAGGTTTTTACAATATCCTTGAAGCGTGCCGCCATCATAACGTCGAACACTTGGTTTATGCATCTTCCTCCTCCGTATACGGCTCCAACAAAAAAACACCCTACTCAACTGAAGACAAAGTCGATAATCCCGTATCACTTTACGCCGCAACAAAAAAGAGTAACGAACTCATGGCACATGCGTACTCAAAGCTATACAACATACCATCCACAGGACTACGATTCTTCACAGTCTACGGCCCTGCAGGACGTCCTGACATGGCATACTTCGGTTTCACCAACAAGCTGCGGGAGGGAAAAACTATCCAAATATTCAATTACGGACATTGCAAGCGCGACTTTACTTTTGTTGATGACATTGTTGAAGGTGTTATCCGCGTCATGCAGCACGCACCCGAAAGGCAAAACGGGCAAGACGGGCTCCCCATCCCCCCTTATAAAATCTACAATATCGGCAATAACAGTCCCGAAAACCTTTTGGATTTTGTCACCATCTTGCAGGAGGAGCTGATACGCGCCAAAGTATTGCCCCAGGATTATGATTTTGACTCGCACAAGGAACTGGTTCCCATGCAACCTGGTGACGTCCCTGTGACCTACGCAGACACCACACCATTGGAGCAAGACTTCGGGTTCAAGCCTTCTACACCATTGAGAAAGGGCTTGAGGGCTTTTGCCGAATGGTATGCACAATTTTACGGAACAGTCTGAGCTCCACTGCGTGCATACTATAGAGCACAGATCATATCCTGATTGCTATCTGTCCCGAACAGTCCTTTTCAAATCCTCTCTGAACTTTCAACAATCAATATATAACTATACATTATGCTTTGCCAAGACAAATTCACAGAAATATACAAGAAAGCGCCTGAATCACTGGCCTTTTGCCCCTACCGTGTCTGTCCCATCGGTGCACACTCCGACCATAACTTGGGAAAAATCACAGGGCTGGCCATCAACAAAGGCATTTATCTGGCCTACAGCGCCAAGATGAATGGTGTAGTAGAATTGTCTTCCATGCAATTTGAAAAGCGTGCCCAATGGCACATTCACGAGGTGCCAGCCACGAAACAAAGCGACTGGGCTGACTACCTGCGGGGCTGCACACTTATTCTCAGTGAGAAATATCCTCTAAGCAGAGGCCTCAGCGGTGTCATTGAAGGCACGCTGCCTATAGGAGGCCTGTCTTCATCTGCCGCAGTGGCATTGGTCTTCCTGAAAGCATTGTGTGATGTCAACAATCTGCATATTTCCCCTCAGGAAATGATTTTGACGTCTGTTGCAGTTGAAAACAAATATGTAGGTGTCAACAGCGGCAAACTTGACCAAAGCTGTGAAGTTTACTCACGCAAAGACAAACTGCTCTACCTGGACACGCTGAATGACCAATACGAGCTGATTCCCTTCAACAGCAGTGAAAAAAAAGCATTACCTTTCAAGATTGCAATATTCTTTTCGGGGGTTGAGAGGACTCTGGCGGGCAGCAAGTTCAACATGCGCGTTGATGAGCTGCGCAGTGCTGCCTATGCGCTGAAAGCTTACGCCGGCATGGAATACGGCAAATTTCAGGAAACCAACATGCGTGATATACCAGAAGAGGTCTACAACCAATACAAGGACCAACTCCCTCATAACTGGCGGTTGCGCGCCGAACACTGGATGACAGAATTCCTACGCGTTCAGCAGGGAGCTGAAGCCTGGCGCCGGGGTGACATAACCGCTTTTGGGAGGCTGAGTTTTGAGAGCGGGTGGTCCTCCATCTACAATTGGGAGACCGGTTCACCCGAACTCAAGCAACTCTACAACATCATGACACACACCGACGGCATATACGGAGGACGGTTCAGTGGCGCCGGCTTCAAGGGATGCTGTATGGCATTGATAGACCCCAGCTATGAGGAGTCTGTCACGAGAGAGGTCACAGAAGAATATTTGAAAGCCTTCCCTGACTTGAGCGGGAAATTCTCTGTCCACATCTGTGACAGCGCTGACGGCATTTCGTAACATTGCTGATATAATTATTTTATTCTATAACAAACACTTTTTTTAACTATGTCACAACGATTTATTTTAAATGAAGTCTCTTACTTTGGCGCCGGTTCGCGCAAAGAGCTGTCTCAAGAACTCAAAAGGATGAATCTCAAGAAGGCCCTGGTCTGCACAGACAAAGGACTTCTTAAGGTTGGTACAGCAAAAATGGTAACTGATGTATTGGACGAAGCCGGTTTCCCCTATGAAATCTATAGCGAGATTAAGCCTAACCCCACTGTCACCAACGTGCAGCAGGGTGTTGAAGCATTCAAGGCATCTGGTGCAGACTGTCTGATTGCCATCGGCGGCGGTTCCTCCATCGACACAGCCAAGGGCATCGGCATTGTCAGCAACAATCCTGAATTCAGCGATGTTGTCAGTTTGGAAGGCGTGGCTCCTACAAAACACAAGAGCGTACCTATCATCGCCCTGCCAACGACTGCCGGCACAGGCGCAGAAGTAACTATCAATTATGTCATTATTGACGAGAAACGCCAGGCCAAAATGGTTTGCGTCGACCCTAACGACATTCCCGCTGTAGCCATTATCGACCCGGAGCTCATGTATTCCCTGCCGAAGGGGCTGACTGCTGCCACAGGTATGGACGCCCTGACCCATGCCATTGAGGGCTACATCACCAAGGGAGCATGGGTTATGAGTGACATGTATGAGCTGCAAGCCATCAAGATGATTGCCGAGAATCTGCCTCTTGCCGTTGATGAACCGACAAATCCTGTCGGCCGCGAAGGCATGGCACTGGCTCAGTACATTGCAGCCCAGGCGTTCAGCAATGTCGGCCTCGGACTGGTTCACGGCATGGCTCACCCCATGGGTTCCTTGCACGACATTCCCCACGGCGTAGCCAACGCACTGCTACTGCCTACTATCATGGAATTCAACATGCCTACACGCATTGACAGATTCGGCGTCATTGCCGAAGCCATGGGAGTTGACACCAAGGGAATGACACCTGAACAGGCTGCCCAAGCTGCCGTTGACGCTGTACGCGCACTGAGCATCCGGGTTGGCATTCCACAGCATCTGACCGATCTCGGAATCACTGAAAAGGACATCCCTGCCCTGGCAGCACAAGCCATCGCTGACGTCTGCACGCCAGGCAACCCGAGAGATGTCACAGAGGCTGAAATTGTGGAGCTCTACAAGAAAGTTCTCTAAGCATCCCCCAACCACGGGCAAACAGGCCAGCCCGTCACTGCAATCCGTCGGCGAAATCTATTGACATCATCAATCCTTTTCGCCGACGGATTGTTTTTTGCCCTTAAAACAGATATCCTGCTGTCCCGGCACACTGCTGTCAGGCACGACAAGTATCCTCCATCGGGACAGAAACCTCATTTTATCCCTACAGGTTTTATATTTCCCGATGGTAAACGTATGTTCAGTGATGCTGAATGTATGTTCCGCATCGCTGAACATACGTTCAACAACGGTGAATATAAATTTTACCGCCATGTCGCAGAGTTTCCATCCCCCTGCCAGACATCACTGACAGGGGTGTAATTAAATCATCATACCCGCGTCAGTCCAAGAATGCCGCCATACCTTTTTTCCATAACAATTCACTTATCATATATAAAAAAAACGTATATTTGCATCACGAACATTTTTATTTTTTTACAATGAAAGGTATTGTTTTAGCCGGAGGCTCCGGAACACGTCTTTACCCCATAACAAAGGGTATCAGCAAACAGTTGATGCCAATATATGACAAACCGATGATCTATTATCCCATCTCGGTTTTAATGCAGGCAGGCATCCGCGAGATACTTATTATCTCTACCCCCTACGACTTACCGGGATTCAAGCGCCTGCTGGGTGACGGCTCGGACTATGGCGTAATGTTTACCTATGCCGAGCAACCCTCCCCCGACGGTCTTGCCCAGGCATTTACCATTGGTGAAGAATTCATCGGCGATGATAGCGCATGTCTCGTCCTGGGCGACAACATCTTTCAGGGTACAGGCTTTACATCCCTGCTCAGGGAAGCTGTCCGCACTGCCGAGGAAGACAAGAAGGCCACCGTATTCGGCTACTGGGTCAATGACCCCGAGCGCTACGGCGTAGCCGAGTTTGACAAGGACGGCAACTGTCTCTCCATTGAAGAAAAACCATCTCAGCCCCGAAGCAACTATGCCGTTGTCGGCCTTTACTTCTACCCCAACAAGGTCGTACAGATTGCCAAGCACATCAAACCTTCAGCCCGCGGCGAATACGAAATCACCACCGTCAATCAAGAATTCCTCAAAGACGGCGAACTGAAAATCAAGACTTTGGGCCGAGGTTTTGCATGGCTGGATACCGGCACCCACGACTCGCTGGCTGAAGCCTCTACCTACATTGAAGTACTTGAGAAACGTCAGGGACTGAAAGTTGCCTGTCTTGAAGAAATTGCCCTAAGGCAAGGCTGGATTTCCACAGACAAACTGCGTGAACTTGCCAAGCCCATGTTGAAGAATCAATATGGACAATACCTCCTCAAAGTAGCCGGCGAGGCATCCCTGACCAGCCAACCCGATATTGATTAACATAATCTCCAAAAAGCACCGGGCAAGGCCTGTTCCATGCCTATGCCTCCGGCCAAGAACCCCTAAACAATGGAAGTCAGAACAACCCCTATTAACGGTGTATACATCATTGAGCCAAAAGTGTTCAATGATAGCCGTGGATATTTTTTTGAATCATTTTCGCAAAGAGATTTTGAAGCCCAAGTCAGGAACATCAACTTTGTGCAGGATAACGAGAGTATGTCTGTATATGGCGTCATGAGAGGTCTGCATTTCCAGCGCCCTCCCTATACCCAGAGCAAACTCGTGCGCTGTGTCAGGGGAGCTGTCCTTGACGTAGCAGTCGACATACGCAAAGGCTCCCCCACATACGGGCAGCACGTTGCCGTGGAACTGACCGAGGACAACCACCTGCAGTTTTTCATACCAAAAGGATTTGCCCATGGCTTTTCCGTCTTGTCCGAAACAGCTGTATTTCAATACAAGTGCGACAATTTCTATCACCCCGAAGCTGATGGAGGTATCTCCATCAAAGATGAATCCCTCAACATAGACTGGAGAATTCCCTCCGACAAGACTATCCTCTCTGAGAAAGATACCCGCCATCCACTCCTTCGGGATTTTGATTCCCCCTTTGACATTAATGATGACATTTATTGACTCCCTTTAGACAATCATACACAAATGAACATATTAGTAACAGGTGCCAACGGACAGCTAGGCAACGAAATAAGGATTGCCTCACAGGCATTGTCTGCCTCAGGTGACAATGGCAATTTCCGATTCATCTACACAGACGTCAATAGCATTAACGGTGTCGAAACCACCTACTTGGACATTACCGATCTTGACGCTGTCAGAAAAATCGTGCAGGAGAATCAGGTCAAAGCCATCATCAACTGTGCAGCATGGACTAATGTAGATGCCGCCGAGAGCAACGAGGCCCTGTGTGAAAAGCTCAATGCCACAGCACCCGAGAATCTGGCCATCGCCATGAAGGAAACCGACGGGTGGCTGATACAGATTTCAACCGACTATGTTTTCGGCAAAGAGCCCTACAACATACCATGTCGTGAGGACCAGAAAGGCACACCCACCGGTATCTACGGCTTGACAAAACTGCACGGCGAGCAGAAAATCCTGGCAACAGGTGTCAGGCACATCATCATCCGCACGGCATGGCTCTACAGCGAATTCGGCAAGAATTTCTGTAAAACCATGCTGAACCTTACAGCCAGTAAACCGCAGCTCAAAGTGGTCTTTGACCAGGCAGGCACACCAACATATGCCCTGGATCTGGCTCAAGCTATCCTCACCATACTGCAAAACCCCATTCAAGGCATCTACCACTATTCCAATGAGGGTGTATGCAGCTGGTATGATTTTACAAAGATGATACAGGAGTACAGCGGAAATACAGCATGCGATGTTCAACCCTGCCACAGCAGCGAATTTCCGTCACCAGTCACCCGTCCGGCATACTCCGTATTGGACAAGACCAAAATCAAGGAAACCTTCGGCATTAAGATTCCCTATTGGACCGACAGCCTCAAGACCTGTATCCACAACATTCTCTCTGCCGACCAATAATACCAGAAACGCCGTTTCCGGCATCCCCCAACACACAGAAAACAATACAATCAGCCATATGAACAAGAGAAACATCATTATTACCGGCGGAGCCGGTTTCATCGGGAGCCACGTTGTACGCCTGTTTGTCAACAAATACCCTGATTACAATATTATCAACCTTGACAAACTGACCTACGCTGGTAATCTGGCCAACCTCAAAGACATTGAGGACAAAGCCAACTACAAATTTGTCAAGATGGACATTTGCGACTTTGAAGGCGTCTACCGCCTGATGCAGGACGAAAAAATTGACGGCATCATCCACCTCGCAGCAGAAAGCCACGTAGACCGCTCCATCAAAGACCCGTTCACCTTTGCACGCACAAACGTGATGGGAACACTGAGCCTGCTCCAAGCCGCCAAGCTCTACTGGGAATCACTCCCTGAGAAATACGACGGCAAGCGCTTCTACCACATCTCCACCGATGAGGTCTACGGCGCACTCGAAATGACCCACCCCGAAGGCATTGAGCCGCCGTTTACCACCAAGGCATCCTCAGGGAAGCACCATTTGGCCTATGGCGACAAGTTCTTTACCGAGGAACTCAAATACATGCCACACAGCCCTTACAGCGCCGCCAAAGCCGGAAGCGACCATTTTGTCAGGGCCTTCCATGATACCTACGGGCTCCCCACCATCGTGACAAACTGCTCCAACAATTATGGCCCGTACCAATTCCCGGAAAAACTCATACCGCTGTTCATAAACAACATACGCCATCGCAAGCCACTGCCCGTCTATGGCAAGGGCGAAAACGTACGCGACTGGCTCTACGTCGAAGACCACGCCAGAGCCATTGACCTTATCTTCCACAAAGGCACCATCGCTGAAACCTACAACATCGGCGGTTTCAATGAGTGGAAAAACATTGACATCATCAAAGTTCTCATTGACACCGTTGACAGACTGCTGGGCCGCAAGGAAGGAGAAGACACCGACCTGATAACCTATGTCACCGACCGCGCCGGTCACGACATGCGCTATGCCATTGACTCCACCAAACTCCAGAAAGAACTGGGATGGGAACCCAGCCTGCAATTTGAAGAAGGCATTGAAAAAACCGTCAGATGGTATCTGGAGAATCAAGAGTGGATGGACAACATCACGTCGGGCGACTACGAAAAATACTACGACGACATGTATAAAAACAGATAATATACTACAGACTAGTATATCTTCTGAGAATTATTTTTTTTAATCCTAACAAAGCAAGTATGAAAAAGAAATGTATGTCTTTGATGCTATGCGTAGTATTCGGTTCTGTAACATTGGCGGCTTATTCAGCTCCCAAGGCAGCCAAATCTGCCGTATCAGCTACCGCACCTCAGGCTCAAAAGATTTCCGGCACAGTCTTAGATGAAGCAGGAAATCCCGTAGCTTTCGCTTCGGTGCAGGTAAAAGGTTCGTCCAACGGAACATATACCGATGCTAACGGCAAATTCTCCCTGAACGCAACACAGGGAAGTACGCTGATTATATCCTTCATCGGATATACAAAACAGGAAATAGCCGTAACCGGTGCAAGTAACTACAGCATCGTCTTGAAAGAAGACTCCCAGACACTGGGTGAAGTCGTTGTTACGGCTATGGGAATCAAGAAAGAGAAGAAGGCATTAGGCTATTCTGTTTCCGAAATTAATTCTGAGGAACTAATGAAGAACAAGCAAACTAATGTCGTGAACTCATTGGCTGGCAAAGTGTCAGGTGTTAACGTCACACAGTCTGGCGGCGCCGCAGGCTCAGGCTCCACCATCATAATACGCGGTGGCAACTCCGCCTCAGAAAGCCGTGATAACCAGCCGCTTTTTGTCGTAGACGGTGTCATCTATGACAACTCAACCATCAATACCGGGAATTCCAGTACGGATGGTGTCACCAAAGGCAATACCACATTTGCCAACCGCGTGATGGACATCAATCCTGAAGACATTGAAAGCATGTCAGTATTAAAGGGAGCTGCTGCAGCTGCACTATACGGTTCGCGCGCTGCAGATGGCGTTGTCATCATTACAACGAAGAAAGGTGCCGAGGGCACGGTAAAAGTCAACTTCAGCTCCAAAGTCAGCACTTCATGGGCAAATCGTCTGCCCAAATATCAGAAAACCTATGGACGGGGCTACTATGAACAAGATGGTACATTCAACGACTACTCCATGCAGTCCTGGGGACAGAAGTACACAGAAAGTGCCCAACTAAACAGATACTATGACAATGTTGGCAATTTCTTTGAGAACGGAACAATCTTTGACAATACAGTCAATGTCTCCGGCGGTACAAAAAACAGTTCTTTCTTCCTCTCAGCATCTAATTACGACCAAGACGGTATTGTTCCAAGTACAGGTTACAACAAGAAGACAATCCGCTTCAACGGCGAGCAGAAATACGGAAAACTGACCGTTGGTGCCAATGTTGCCTATACCGATGCCAAGACGGACAAGACGCTGACATCCGGCGGACTTTATGGCCAAGGCGGCAATGGTACGATGTCTGCCGTATACGGCTGGCCTCAGGCTAACAACATGGGCAAATGGCTCAACGAAGACGGCTCTAAATATAGAATGTTTGCCGACAGACAGAACTTAGAAGACGACACTGAGAATCCCTATTGGATCATCAACAAAAACAAGATGAATGACGAAACAGAGCGCCTGACAGGAAACCTGAATGCCAGTTTCAAGATTCTTGACTGGTGGGACATCAGTGGCCGTTTAGGCTTGGACCGCTATCAGACGGTTGCCACTACATATCGTGCTCCCGGGGGTGCTGTCCTCCAGAAATACCAGAATGGTTATCTGGCAAAGTCAATGCGCAATTACAAATATTTCTCAACAAACTGGATGAGCAATATGCATCAGACTTTCTCCGACTTTGACCTGAACCTGCTTCTTGGTACAACGACAGAATACACGAAAGCAGCCAACCAGACACACTGGGGATATAACTTCACTGTTCCCGGAACCGTTTCATTCAACAATATTCCCACTGAAACCCAATTCTTCAAGGATACCAATTCCAGGAAAAGAATGGTGGGGGTATACGGAGAATTCCGCGGCAGCTGGAAGAATATGCTGTATCTGACTCTTACCGGGCGAAACGACTGGTCATCCACCTTACCCCGTACAAGTTACAGTTACTTCTACCCATCTGTCAGCGGTGCCTTTGTCTTCACGGAGTTGATGAACAAGAACAAGATTTTGAACTTCGGTAAGATTCGTGCTTCGTATGCCCAAGTGGGTAAAGACGCCAGCGCATATCTGACCAATTCTTATCTCTGGGCTGTAGCTACCCTGAATGGCGGAATGCAAGGTGTCGGCAACAACTGGACGGGCGGAGGCTTGAGCCTGAAACCTGAAATGCAGAATTCATTTGAAATAGGTACGGAACTCCACTTCTTCAACAACCGTCTGACGTTTGACTACACCTACTACCATACGAGGACCAAGAACCAATTGTGTTCACCTCGTCTGGCACAGTCAACTGGCTATATCTTCCTGACATTAAATGGCGGCTCTGTCATCAACGACGGCATGGAGTTTATGATTTCCGGCATACCGGTCAAGACTAAAGACTTCAAGTGGGAATCCAGCCTGAACTTCTCGTTCAACAACGGAACGCTTGGCAATTTCATTGACGGTGTTGGTATCTTCTACCCGACAGATGCCCAGCAGGGAACCGTCAAGGCCGGTGCCATTCCCAACGGAGGCCACTTCCTCGGCCTTACAGGTAATCACTGGGAGGAAGCCACCGATGACGACGGCAATACGCGCAAGGGTGTCTATGTCGTTGACGTCGCCACAGGCGTTTATAAAAACGTGAACAGGACGACCGACGTCATCGGCAACCGTGAGCCTGACCTTATCGGTGGATTCGGCAATACTTTTACCTACAAGAATTTATCGCTGAATATCCTGTTGGATTTCCGTCTTGGCGGAGATGTATATAATGGTACCGAGTATTACCTGACCTCCCGCGGTATGTCCAAACGCACCGAGGACCGCTCATCCGTGACTCTGAAGAATGTTGTCTACAGCAATGACCTGACAGCCGCGCCCCAGGATATCACCTATGAGTCAGGCAAGAACTACACCATTAACGGTCAGGTTTACTCAGGCGATTATCTGATTCAGCAGTATTGGTCAAGCTATTGTGCCAACTCTTATAACTTCCTGACATCTGTGAACTGGCTGAAGCTGCGCTCCATCAGCCTGAGCTATGACTTTACCCCGCTCCTGAAGAGCCAGAAGATCATCAAAGGACTCAGCGCCACCATTACAGGCTACAACCTTCTGACTTGGACCAACTACAAAGGGCTTGACCCGGAAGTAACTTCCGCCGGCTCCGGCACGGGCGGCTCCGGTTCTACCGGAATTGACTACCTAGGTGTTCCTTCCACTTCAAGTCTGTCATTTGGAATTAACATTACATTCTAACCACATCCAACACTGAAGAAATATGAAAACACTAAAATATTTTTTTATGAGCATGGTCATTGCCTTCGGCATGACATCATGTGGTGACCATAACAGCTGGCTGAACATCAACGAGGACCCGGATAATGCCACTTCCACATCGGCAACTCCCGAAATCCGCCTGCCATGGATGGAGAATTATTTCACCTACGCCTGGGGATGTGCCTCCATGCGCACTTCTCAGATATACGGCATCCTGACCCAGACATCAAAGACGACAGCCAATGGTCTTATGGCTGCATGGAATCCGTCACAAGCGTCTGCGACAACACCTTATCAGAACTTCTTCGTTGGCGCCGGGGTGAATGTCGACCCGCTGATAGCAAAGGCGTCATCGCTCGGTGCATACCATTATGCCGGCGCAGCATGCATCATCAAGTCTATGGGATTCAACATGATGTTAGACCTTTTCGGCGAAATACCCATGACTGAAGCCTTTACCGGCAAATATAATCCCTCATATGATGACGGCAAGGCCCTGTGGTTCCAGTCCATGGAAGCCCTGGAAGAAGGCATCAAATACCTTCAGATGGGTAACCAGAATGTTGCCTTCTCCGAAGGCGACTATTGGATGGACGGCGATGCCGGGAAATGGATAAAGTTTGCATACGGCTTGAAAGCGCGCTACATTGCCAAGCTGTCCAAGAAGTTCGGCACTCCGATCACCAAAAAGGACGGCACTACAGTCACCTATACAGAGGACTCCGTGCTCTATGCCCTGTCACGCTCGCTTCAAAGCAACGATGACAACGTTTCGGTCAAGAGCTACAACATCAAGGGTGACGAGACCAACATCACCGTCGGTGATCCCTATCAGGCCAACATGCTTTGGAACTCGCTGGCATACGGCAGCTCACAGCGTCTGACAAAGTATTATATTGACCTGTTTGACGCCGACGACCCCCGTATAGACAAACTTGTGCCTTCTGTCATGACCGACGTAGAACTGAATGCCGACGGCACACTGGCATCGTTCAAATGGACCCGTTCGCAGGGTGTCGACATGATGGGGCCAAACAGTATCCGGCATATTGCCGGCAACATCTCAAATGCGGCATACGTCACAGGCAATCCCGTAACACAGAAATACACCATTGAGGACGCCGATGCCCGCAACAACTTTGTTGCAGCCATAAGCCAGGCTCATGCCACAACCGTCAACGGCAACGAAGTCAGCGTAACCTACAAGAAAGGCCAGATATACATCTCCAGTGCCGACTACCGCCATGCAGGCGACACCATCTATGCCAACATGGCCTCGCGCGGTTATGAGACCAGCGGCCGTGGCGACTACGACACCTATTATTACTACAGCACCAACACGGCTTATCCCTATGTCTCCGGCACGGGAACATTCTATGGTCGGATTCTTTCCGACCTGGACCTCATGACCTATGCCGAGATATGCTTTCTGAAAGCCGAGATGAACCTGCGCAAAGGCAACAACGGCGCTGCCCTGCAAGCCTACAAGGATGGCGTGGCAGCCAGCATCGGCCGCATGCAGTCTAAGCTGACAGAGTGGTCCGCACAAAACACAACTGCCACACAAAGCGTAGGACAGAACCCGACGATGCAGCCTATGGACGATGATGCTGTAACGGCATATCTTGCTGCCGTCAATGCCAAGACGGCCGTCGACATTGCTGAAATCATGCGGCAGAAAGTCATTGCCCTCAGCTTTAACTACGAACTGTGGAACGACATTCGCCGCTATGACTACAACAACGGCAAGGTCAACGGCATTGCCGCATTCCCCAACTACAAGCGTCCTACCGAGTTCACGGCAACCAACAAGATTGTTGCCGCATCGGTTACAGATCAGGCCGACTTCACCAACGTGCGTGCCGGTTTCCGGCGGTGGATGCACTCCAGCCATGAGTCCGATTACAACATGGCACAACTGGTGGCATCCAACCCCCATGCCTACGAAGACGAAGTATACTCCATCCCGGTATGGTGGGACTGCGCCACAGATGAAGAGTATTACGGATATGGTCCTGTAAGGACATACTAAGCAACATCTGTTCCATAAAGAGAGAGGGGCGAAATCCCCTCTCTCTTTTTTTACGCCACCTTTTCTTCCATTCCGTCAACGGCAACCCCCTTTTCTGCCCTTAATACCTCCCTCACGGTCACCGCTGCCATCCATCGTGTCACACAGGCTTGACAACCCCTGCTACAGCCTGTGCAACAGTCATAATATGCGCTGACATTTTATATTCCGCGTCGCTGAACGTATGTTCACCGATGATGAACGTATGTTTCCCGATGCTGAACATACGTTCATCATTGGTGAATATAACATTCACAGCCATCTGCACCCATTCGTAACGCCCTGCAAACACCCTGGGCAGGCATTATGCACAAGAATCTTAATATCAGGAGTTATCAGAAAGCTATATCGCTGATTTATTTTTTCAACCAAATGCTGTTTACATATATTTTTTTTCGTATTTTTGTCACGTAATATAACATATTCTTTAACAATTTAACCAATTAAGATTTTCGCTTATGAGAAAAATTTTACTCTCATGTGCCCTGTTCGTTGCCGGCATCAGCGCAGCCATGGCACAGACACCAGTCATCAGCGTCACTTTTGATGAAAACGGCCCTGTTCTGGGCGGTTCTGACGCTGCCAACCACACAGCCGCCGCTTTCAGCACGGATACCAACAACACCTGGATCTATCAGGACCCCATCACCGGTAAGTATATCGGTACGACCAACAACAACGGCGGCGGTTTCTACTATGTAAAGTACAATGCCGACGATGCCCTCGGACAGACATTTGCCAAAGGTGGAACATGGGAAATCCTCTACCGTCTTGACAAGAAGCAGTGTGTAACGACCAGCACGGCAGGCAAGACATCCAACAACGGTACAGCCAAGTTCTTCTCCTCCCAGCAGAGTGGCGGATGGTCCATGTACTACTATCCCGGCGGCGAAAACGGCGGTGTAAAGTTTGACTATGTAACCAGCTACTGGGATGAGGAAAATGAGAAAGCAGCCACTGCAACTACATCCCTCAAACCGGGCATGGAGAAAGCCAACATCCAGACAGGCCAGTTCTACCATATCATCGTCACCGTCAACAAGGCTGAAAACAGCATCAAGATGTGGATCAACGGTGAAATGGTAGGTGCCAACGTTGACGCCAACCTGTCCAACAACTTCCAATTCCCCAACATCGGAACAACCCGCATGGAACAGGATATGTGGTTCGGACTCGGCGCTGACCCTGCAGCCATTGACGCGCCTGCAGACAAAGGCTCTGAAAACTCAAGCCGCTCATCCTACGTCTTCGCCAACATCTACGACAAAGTCCTGACCGACGAGCAAATTGCCGCACGCTATGCCGACGAAACCGTCCAGTACTATACCAACATCACCCCCACTACCGTCAGCAACCTTATCTGGGACGTAGTGGCAGGTCCTGACGGTAGCGTACGCGACGAATCTCCCTACGGCATCATTAATGCTGTAGGCACACTGACCACACAATACAATCCTAAATTCCATCGCTACGAAGTCGTAAACGACACACCAAATTCGGAAAACTTCGCATATCGCTATTACGGTTACGACCAGACCATCACCAGCCGTCTGAACAACGGTATGGCTGTCGAGGTGCTCTGCAAGGCCAACGAATCATTGCCCGCTGCCATCACATCGCCGCTGAGTTTCCAGCAGGATGGCGGAATCGGATTTGAATTCCAGACAACAGGTACCGTCAGATTCAACTACAACGACTACGGCTACAACTCAACATCAGCCGGCGCTTCCCACCTGTCAACATGGACGGATGCTGATTTCCTGAATACGGACTATAACCACTATGTTGTAGTCAGCGACAGACCCAACAACAAGAGCTACATCTATGTCAACGGCAAACTCGTCAAGGAATACAGCGTAACAACCGAAGGAGTGGACATGGCCAACCAGTCCGTTACCTTCCCGTCTGCT
>CACYCZ010000096.1 GCA_902773055.1 uncultured Bacteroidales bacterium | reverse complement strand
CCTGAATGCGATTGATGATAAAATGCTGCCCAGAATATGCGGGTGTATGGACAGGTATTTTGAATATACCGACCTGCTGAAACATACTGGCAAGGAGGGGAGTGCATACAGGAAGTTGAATATCTACTGTGTAGAGCATCTTGCGGGCAATAAGCTTGACACGAAGTATGCAGCCCAACATTTGGCGGAATTGCAGAAAGCGCTTGGACTGGAACAGAAACAGCTGCTGAAGCAGTTTAACCGCTGGCCTGCTATTGAGTGGGGTGAGATAAATACAGAGAACGAGTACGTGAAGCAAGTGAAGAACTTTGTGCATCAGAGTTTCTTCGAGGCATATAGGGATAATCCGGGTAAATTCTCAGACAGTGTAGTTAAACTGGGCGTGGAGGCGATGGAGTGCCAGAATACGGGATTCTTGTCGAAGATAGTTCAAGGGTATCAGATGCAGATAGATGGATGGTGGAAAGCCTTTGTAGAAACGTATTTTGGAACAGAGTATATGCCGCAAGCAGGTGTGTTATTGACCAACGAAGCAGTGACGATGCTGCAATGGCTGTATGACCGGAATGAGGTAAAGGACGCGCAATTGTTGGATGTTGTGTTGAAACATGCTGATGAGGGCACGCTGAGAGGTTATCTGCACACAATGATGAACGACCGCTTGTCGAAGGCCAATATCAATAAAGTGAAGTTCTTGTGGTTTGGAAAGCTCCTGCCGCAACTTGGGGCTGATATGGAAACCAATGTTGCCCGTGGTCTGATGACATATTTCATCAAGCCGGTGTGTAAGGATGCAGAGTGTGCTGCTGTGATTGTGGAGCATAAAGCTTTCTATCTAGCAGTGATGAAGAAAGACGAAGCCATTGCTGAACCCATAGCAAAGGATATGGCTGGTCTGGAAGGTTATGCAGCTATTGCGGGTGAGCTGAGGGCGATGGTAAAAGAAGAGAAGAAATGATTATTTTGAATACGAAAAATAATAGAAGATAATGAAAATAGGAATACTGACACAACCACTGCATAACAACTATGGAGGTCTGCTCCAGAACTATGCACTTCAGCAGGTGTTGAAGGGGCTGGGACATGAGGTAGAAACGGTGGATTGGTTCCCGGAGAAGGCCGGAGCGCTGAAAGTGTGGCTGTGGCAAAAGAAGGAACTGCTGCTGAGCCTGATGCTGAAAGACAGAGAGCGTCCCCGCTATCAGTTGACTGAGAAAGAGGAAGAGGTGATAGGTAGGAACACGCATCACTTTACGAATAAATATATTACCGTATGCCCAAAGAAGGTGGGTAGAGTGGAAGGATTCAATGGCATAGATACAGAATATGGTTACGATGCTTACATTGTTGGGAGTGACCAGGTGTGGAGACCGAGTTATAATTCTACTATGATGCCAGCGATGTTCCTTGGATTCACCGACAGAGATGATGTGAAGCGAATAGCCTACGCGGCCTCGTTTGGAACGTCTGATTGGGAGTTTTTACCTGCATTGACGGAAGTATGTGCTCGATTTGCCAAGAAATTCGACTGTATAACAGTACGCGAGAAGAGTGGAGTAGACTTATGCCGTGAGCATCTAGGTGTTGATGCTACTTGGGTCCTTGACCCGACGATGCTGCTGAATCACGAGGACTATGAAAAGCTGGTGGTGGCAGAGAACGAAGCTAAGAGTGCCGGTACGCTATTCCATTATATTCTTGACCCAAGCGAAGAGAAGAAAGCCTTGATAGAAAGAGTAGCAGAAGAGAAGGGATTGAAGCCTTTCACCATCATGCCAAAGTGTCAAGCAGAAAACCGCTCGAAGTGGGATGTTAAACATAGGATTGAAGCTTGTGTATTTCCGTCGGTGACTTCATGGTTACGCGGATTCATGGATGCAGAGATGGTGATTGTTGACTCGTTCCACGGAGCCGTATTCTCCATCATCTTCAATAAGCCCTTCTGGGTGATAGGCAACAGCAAGAGGGGTAATGCCCGCTTTGAGTCATTGCTTGGATTGTTTGGCTTGGAGGATCGGATGATTACGCCTTGGGATGAGTTTGAATGGAACAAGGAGATTGACTGGGGAAAGGTGAATGAGATAAGAGAGCGCGAGAAAGAGAAGTCATTGAAAACCTTTGAAGTATTATCAAAATAGAGATAAATGCCAAAAGTAAGTGTTATAGTGCCCGTATATAAAGTTGAGAATTATGTTTCAAGATGTATTGAAAGTGTTCTGAATCAGACGTATACGAATTGGGAGCTGATTCTGGTTGACGATGGTAGTCCAGACCTGAGCGGAGCTATTTGCGAAGAGTATGCTTTGAAGGATCGTCGGATTAAGGTATATCATAAAGACAACGGAGGTGTGAGTTCTGCAAGAAATGTAGGTCTTGATAATGCTTGTGGTGATTGGATCACTTTCCTGGACTCTGATGATTATTTTGAAAGTACAACACTACAGTCTCTTTCCGATACAATTGATATATATACGACAGCAGATGTGATAGATTTCCCTATTCTTCGAGATGCTGGCTCAAAAGATGGTGAGAAGCTGGATACATCAGTTGAAATAATTGTTTGCACAAACGAGAGGGAGATTGATAACTATTGGTTTAACCATCCACGTTTTGAATCATGTGGGAGGTTTTTTAAGAGGGAATTATTGAGCGGAATGAGATTTGATCCTCTTCTTAAAATTGGCGAGGATACAGTATTTTTTATGCAGTATTTGACGCGATGTTCATCGTTAGTCGCTATTCCTAATGGCTTGTATGCATACTGCTATAGAGACGTTTCTGCTATGGGGTCAGCACGGGCAGAGAAGCTTGTACAAAATGATTTACTAATGCTTGAATTGATGGGATCGGAAGTATGGAAAAGGCCCATACTTGCAGCTATTATATATCGAATGATAATTCCAAAGTTACAGGAGCGGAAAATGAGACTATGTGATATAGCTAGATATAGGTTATATTTGGATAAGATTTGCATGAAAAGTCTGTTGCAGTCGTCACTTCCAATCAAAACGAAGGTGGTAGCGGCATCTATGAAAATAATAGTCAGAATATTGTAAAATGAGCAATGGCAATTCTTTATACCATGTAACATTACTAACGAGTTTTGTTTTCTTGGTGATGTCTTTTTTTAGCCCTATTGGCTATTCGTATTGTTATATCCTTGCTCTTTTTGTCATAACTCTTATAGAAGTAATTATGTACTATGTAAGATGGGGAAAAGAACATGGTAATTTCCTGGATTTTGAGCCTATTTTTCTTGTCATAGCCATGGCTATGGGATTTATATTCCCATTGTTGATATATGCATATGATGATAGTACTGCTTATTATTTTTCTTGGGGGCTAGACTATAGTCTTAATTTTTTTAATAAAGGCGCGTGTCTAACAGCACTAGGTATTACTAGTTTTATGGCTGGTTCGTTGAAACCTCAGAAAAGAAATAAGAACGGAAGCATTCGGGGTAACGTCAGTCCTAAGCTCAATAGTAATTTATTGGTGATAGGATTAATGTTAACACTGATTTTCTTTATTTTTCTTGGTGGACTTGAACGTTACCAAAAAATCTATCATTATGAAGAAGATGGGGGCGGTGGAATCCTAACCTATATTGAGGTTTTTATCATAGCATTTGCAGAGGTTATTATAGCTAATGAATGCTGGAATACATTACGGGATTCAAAATATAAGTTCTTTAATAAGAACATAATCTTTGTTATTATTGTTGCATTACTTTTTGCTGTTGTAGGGAATAGAACATTTGCATTGTACATTATTCTCCCCATAGCTATTTTTGTAGCTTCTACTAAATTTAAACTTTCGTTCTCAAAGTTTTTGATAGCAATAGCTATTGGTGCGATAGTTATGATTGGTTTTCGCTTTATCCGGTCAGGCTCTGGGTATAATGCGGAACTGGACTGGTATTATAATATAGCTGACATAATGATACCAAATACTACAACCTATCTTGCATGCGAAATTGTTGATAAATCGGGTATTACTTACGGACTATCTATGTTAGGAGGATCAATTTTGGGGGCGATTCCTTTTTCTCAATCTATATTAAAAGCATTAACTGGAATAGGAGGGGAGTCTACTAATAGTTCATCTATTTTTACTCTTTATTTAGGAAGTCAAAGTGGAACAGGAACCAACTTCGTCTCAGATCCATATTTGGGATTTGGTTCGATAGGTGTATTCTTAATAGTTTTTTTATCAGGATATGCTCTTAATTGGGCTCGCAGACGAAGTCGCAATTCATACTATTCATTACTGGTTTATCTTATCTTCTGTGGTTTTGCTGTTTATGCTGTGCGTTCTTCGTTGCTTTTTTCAATCAGATTTATTTTTTACGCAGTTATCACTGCATATTTTAATTTAAAAATCACAAAAAAATGCGTGTAACAATTGTTATTCCGGCATACAATGCAGCAAAATTTCTTGGTATTGCGCTCGATTCCTGTGTGGCGCAAACATATAAAGATATTGAGGTACTTATTATTAATGACGGTAGTACTGATTCTACTGCTGAAATAATTGACGATTATTCAAACAAATATTCATATATATGGTCTGTGTTTCAGGAAAATCGGGGTTTGGTAGAGGCAAGAAAGACGGGGGCAAGGTATACAAGAACGGAGTATATGGTTTTTCTCGATGCAGACGATTATCTGGAACCTGATGCCATTGAGAGACTCGTTGAGGGGTACGATAGTAGTCAGGCTGATTTTATTTTCTCAAACTTTTTTACGGAGAAAGAAAATGGTGAACTGTTGTTTTTGTCAAATAATCAGTTTGAGGAAGGCTTTTTTCCTGAAGGAGTTCTAAAAGCGGTATTGAGCAAAAAAGTATTCCCTCCTATCTGGGGACGGTTGATGAAAACTGAATTATTCAAGCAAACTGATACGCCTTCAAATTTGACAATTGGTGAGGATGTTGCTGCTCTTCTGCAAATTATTAACCAGCGTCCAAGTTTTTCCGAGGTGAATGCTTATACATTGCATTATATTCAGCGTGAAGGTTCGATGGTGAATAATAGAACAACAAAGAATCAAACACAACGTTTATTATTGGTAAATTGGGTTCTTGACTATGTTCCTAATCATTTTGACTATTTGGGCATTGAAGACGATTTGAATATATTCATTCTTTCTGAACTTTTTACCTATCTGCGCGATGGCGGTGATTTTAATAAGATTAGTCAAATATATGAGAATTGTATATCTAAGAAAGGAGTTATGAGATATGCTTCCTCCATCGGACGAAAAAGATGCATAATGCTCTTATTTTTCTCAAAATCAAAGTTTCTTGGAAAACTGTATCTGGCCATTTATAATGCTATTCGTATTCTTTCATATAAGAACTGAACACTTTTTGACGAATAATGAAATGATGAATAGATTTGTAATAAGGCTTTTCACTTTGGTATTGATATTTTTATTTACATCGGTCAGTGCATGGACTCATCCTTCTATTATTGATGTAAACGTTGATTCTGTTATAAGAGTTACAAATAAAACAGACTTTATTAAAAACAGTAAGGGCAATACTACTTACATTATATGCGAAACTATAGACCTAAAGAACGGTAAATGTGTAGTTCCATCGAATTCTACATTGTTTTTTATGGGTGGTTCAATAAAGAACGGTAAATTGGTCCTTGATCATACTTTGCTGCATGGCAATGTGAGGCTTACCAGTATTGCATTATCTGGAACATGTGAGAATGATGAATTATTCTTAAATTGGTTTAATGACGAAATCACAAGCGATTATAGTAAAAACCTGCAGGCACTACATGATATAGCCAAAGTACAGTCTATAATCAAGTTAGGTGCAACCAAATACCTTATTAATAATCCTGTAAAAATAACTAAAGCTATAACTATCAGTGGAAATTCTACACGGAGTTATAAAGATTTAGGTGAAGAGCTTTACGGTAGTACTCTTTATACTACAATGGATAATAATATTCTGATTGTATCATCGCGTTTGGTGGTTCTGGATGGTGTTAATTTTATTGGTAATGCGTCTGATTTTGGAGCCAAAGGTGTGAGGGTAGGCACTAAAAGTCTAGTTAAGTTTTCGTGGACTTCATCCTGCAAAGTGATTGACTGCAATTTCCTAAAATCACATATTGGACTAGAATTATTTCATTCTGGGATTTCTACAATCGAGAATAATAATTTTGCCTTATGTAATGTGGGAATTGTTGCTAATCACTCAGGTGACTGTCATTATATTAACAATTATATTAATACATGTGATTGCAAGGGAAAGATTGAAATAAAAGATGAAAATGTCACAGATCTTAATGGTGTTGGTATACTCTTTAAATCTGGATCAGGCAATTCAAACATTATTGGGGGGAAGATTGAGTGGAACAATAAGGGGATTGTGAATTATGGTTCTACAGGCATTACAATCCTTGGCGTTCAATTTGACTATAATAAAAGTGGGCATATTTTTTATTATCAAGATGTAATGCAGCATGACTCAGGGTTCAATGCTAACTCGATTGTTGGATGTCGTTTTCTTGGGACTCCGGGCGACCAGCATATCTATATTAGGTATATGACGGAAACAAGAATGAATGTTACAGGCAACTTTTTTACATGTAGCGGAAGAGGAGCATATGATAACAATAAAGATGGTGCTGTTGGGCCTAATAGTATTTTTAGTATCTATGAGAGGCACTTAGATGATAAGTATAAAAATACATGTTCAATATCATTTGGCTCTAATTCTTATTTCAACATGAGTAAACTATGCCAAGCTAAACCACAAGTTAACACAACTAATAATAAAGATTTGATAAAGATTATCTCATCTGATTGCAACCTTCCAGTCGTTGGCTATATGACTGTTGCAGTTTCTGTTGTCACAGGTAAGTAGCATTAATATATTATGAAGCGTATATTGTTTATCACGCCGTATGCTCCTAGTAATCTAGGAGCTGCGATGAAATTTACGAAGAAAACGATTGAAAACCTGGCTGATTCATTCCTGGTTGATTTGGTGTATTTTAAGGCGGAGGGAGAGTTTGACTATGTACCAGATAATGGTAATATTAGGGTAATTAAAAAACTCACAGTTGGTAGGAAAGATCGTTTGATTAGTGTGCTTCAAAGACCTTGGCTTTATCCAATCTTTTCTGTTAGATATCGTAAGAAGTTGGCAAAAGAACTAAAAAGGCTTGCGCGGGAGGGAAATTATAATCTTGTTTTTTTGGATCATAGTCAATCATTCATATATGGTAGATTATTCCCATTGGTTCCCAAAATTCTAATGTCTCACGACGTGATTTATCAACGTGTCTCAAGGACTTCTGGATTTTTATTATCGGAATGGTGCAAACTGACAGAGAATAAAATGATGAATCAGAAGAATTCATTTATTTATTCTTTTAGTACTAAAGACCAGCAAATTATTAAATCACAATATGGCTATAATTCATATGTGACCAGCGGAAATGTTGATGAACTTGTACTATCTACTAATCCTACTGTGATATCTGATACTTTTGTGTTTTTTGGACAGTGGGTTAGGAAGGATAATTCAGAAGGCTTAATTTGGTTCTTTGATAATGTATATCCTCATATAAAGTCGAGTTTTTTCTTCAAGATAATAGGTCGTGGATTACCCCAATCAATACTAGACAAGATAAGGGACTGTAATAATGTTGATTATATGGGATTTGTTGATAACCCATATCAAATTATTGCTGAGGCTCGTGCAGTATTGTCTCCTCTCTTTAGCGGGGCTGGGGTTAAATTTAAGGTATTGGAATCAATGGCATGTGGCACTCCAGTTATTGGGAGTGAAATTGCGTTCGAAGGTATCCCAACAGAGTATAGTAGCTTGATGATACAATCAAATACAATAGAGGATTATCTTTTGGCAATGGAAAACGTAACTAAGGATATTACAAAGAGGCAGTCTATAAGAGAAAAATTTTTGAATAATTATGTAAAGTCACAGCTTGTAGAACATATAAAACAAATAATAGGACAATGAAAATTCTAATAACAGGAGCATCTGGTTTTATTGGAACCAATTTGCTTCAATTCAATTTAGAGAGAGGTGTTGAGGTTAAAAATTTTGATATTCTTCCTCCTCGTTGTAAAGGCCATCAAAAGTATTGGAAAAAAGTAGATATTACAGAGTATGAAGCCCTACATGATGCTATCTTGGAGTTTAATCCTGATTATATAGTTCATCTTGCTGCTCGTACTGACATACTTGGACATGATATTAAAGATTATTCTGCCAATACTATCGGGGTAGAGAATATTATGAAATGCTGTTATGAGTTAAAGAATTTGAAAAAAGTGCTTTTTACTTCATCAATGCTGGTGATGAGAAGTGGTCATAAGGCTGCTCATATTCTTGATTATTGCCCCCCCAACGCATACGGCATTAGTAAGGTTGAAACGGAGAATATAGTAAAAAACAACCACTTAACATGTGATTGGGCTATATTAAGACCAACATCTATCTGGGGACCATGGTTTGACACTTATAAGGACTTCTTCAAGATGATTATGGCAGGAAGATACGTGTCATTTGGAAAGAAGCTATGCACCAAGACCTACGGGTATGTGGGTAATGTGGTATATCAGATAGACTGTCTGCTTAAAGCTGATACATCAAATGAGAAATTTGAAGATCGAATTTTTTATCTTGGAGATAAACCAGACTATGACATCAGTGAGTGGGGGCAGGAGATTGCTGATATATGTGGAAAGAAGATTCGGCACATCCCTTTCTTTGTAATCAAAATGGCAGCTTATGTGGGTGATTTTATTAAGTTATTCGGTGTCATGCCACCTATGAGCTCCTTCCGTTTGCGTAATATGATGACAAATAATATTATGGATGTGTCGCCAACATTCAAGTATGCGCCAAATCCGCCTTATACTAGAAAGCAGGCATCAGAGATAACCGTAAAATGGATTAAAGAAAATAATGTTTAAGTATGAAGGTGTCAATAGTAACAGCAACTTATAACAGCTCTAAAACAGTTAGGGATACTATAGAGAGCGTTTTAAGTCAGACTTACAAGGATTATGAGTATATTATCATAGATGGCGTTTCTAAGGATAATACACTGGAAATTGTTAGAGAATACGAGCCGAAATTTGAAGGCCGTATGAAAATCTTCAGCGAAAAGGATAAAGGGATTTACGATGCAATGAACAAGGGCTTTCATCGTGCTACTGGCGATGTGCTGATGCTGATTAATTCGGATGACCTTTTTGCACGCCCTGATGCATTGGAATTAGTTGTGAAGGAATTCGAAAAACACCCAGAGGTGGATGGTGTGTATGCAAACTTATATTACGTGTCCCAGAACAACATTGATAATATTGTCCGTGTATGGAAAACTGGAGTACAACAGCCAATGAAGAGAGGTTGGCTGCCTGCACATCCCACATTCTATGTAAAACGTGAATGTTATGAGAAGTATGGTTATTTTAACTTGACATATCCGTTGGCTGCTGATTTTGAACTGATGCTGAGGTTTGTGGAGAAGCATCATATCAAATTACATTATTTACCAGAATATCTGGTAAAGATGAGATTGGGTGGTGCAACAAGTAAGAACATACAGAATATTTATAGGCAAGACGTGGAGACTATAAGAGCCTTTAAAGAGAATAATCTGCCTGGAGGTAGTATAATGTATCTATTCTGGCGCTACTTGCCAAAAATTAAACAGTTCTTTAGAAAATCAGAGTAATGGAGAAACTATTATTTACAGGAGGCACTGGGTTTCTTGGAAAAAATGTGATGCCTATACTTAAACAAAAGTATGAGGTTTCAACATGTGGTATTACACCTGATGATATGATCAAGGCAAATCTGGCCAAGGAAGTACCTGTTCTTCCTGAATGTTATGATGTTGTGCTGCATGCTTGTGGAAAAGCGCATGTAGTACCCAAGACTGAGGCAGAGAAGCAAGCCTTTTATGATGTAAATTATCAGGGAACAGTGAACCTTTGTAAGGCATTGGAAAATGTAGGTGCACCTAAGGCAATGGTCTTTATTTCTACGGTTGCTGTATATGGATGCGAGTATGGCAACCTGATTACTGAGGATCATCCCCTTGAAGGTACATCACCATATGCTGAGAGTAAGATTATGGCGGAGAAGTATCTGATGGAATGGTGTTCTAAGAATGATGTTGTTCTTGGCATTCTTCGACCTTCACTGCTTGCGGGCAAGAATGCTCCAGGCAATCTTGGTGCTATGGTGAATGGCATCAAGAAGGGCTTCTATATGAATATTGCCGGTGGTAAGGTGGTGAAGAGTATTTTAATTGCAGAGGATATTGCCCGACTTATTCCACTGCTGGAAGAGAAGGGTGGTGTGTATAATGTTTGCGATACTCGCCAGCCGTCTTTTGGTGAGATATCTGCTTCTGTAGCCAAACAACTTGGTAAACATAAGCCCATTAGCATTCCTTACTGGATGGCCTGGTGTATGGCTAAAGTAGG
>CACYCZ010000095.1 GCA_902773055.1 uncultured Bacteroidales bacterium | reverse complement strand
TATATGGCGACCATGGCAATACTGCCCAGTTTGACAATCAGGTTGTCGCCACCCATCCTGTCTATACCCAACCACAGGATAAGGTTACTCAGGCACAGACCCGACAAACCCACTGCAAGAAAAGTCAAAAAACGACGGGGTGTTTTGTCCAGAATCCTGAAATTATAGGTTCTGTTCAGTACGAAGCTGGTCGTAATGCCCAGCATCACAGAGATACAGTTTGCCACGATATAATACCACCCGCAGAATCGGGCCAAGAAGGTAAACAAGGCTAAGTCCAACATGCTTGCCAGACAACCTATTATGCCATATAGTATAATATTTCGCAACATATTATCACCATTCTTGCCCAATTCTCAATTTACAAAGATACAAAAAAGTATTATTTCTTCCCCAATTACCCCTTGGCAGCATAAAAAAGAGTGTATCGCCACTATATCTGCATCAGTCATACCGGCTGGCGGCAAAGATTAAAAGCATACCTCTTCACCATGCCTGAGCTTATTTTATCCTGCAACCGCCTTCTATTATCCGATAGCGATTTTTAATAAAATTAACATCTTTTTTATATTTTTATGTCTACCTGGATACGGCTTGAAAATTTCCAGGCTTTGCAGTTTTCACTGGCAGGCCTGCCGGTTTCAACGCACAGGCCTGTCAGTGAAAACCAGCAGGCCTGTAAAATTTACCCCTCTCATAGCACCTTCTGGAAAGGGTAGCACCTTACGATGAAACCATACCTCTGGAATGTTAATAACCGTTAATTCCCTGCATGGGCTTGCAGGGCAGGAAGAACAGGAAATCAATGGTGGAAAAAACGCTTCTGCAGCATGTCACTTTCACAATAATATACTATTTTTGCCATGAAAACAACAATTCATGTATTTATGAAGCAGACTGTCATTGGTTTTGGAGAATTGCTTTGGGATATGCTTCCTGCCGGCAAACAGATAGGAGGCGCACCCGGAAACTTTGCCTTTCATGCCATGCAATGTGGCTTGGACGGATATATCGTCAGTGCCGTCGGCAACGACCCTCTAGGTGATGAAATACTTCAAGTAGCCAGGGAACGTGGTTTAAACTGCATTGTTTCCCGTGTGGACAAGCCGACAGGCACAGTAGACATCAAGCTTGACAGCAACGGCGTTCCACAATATACCATCAACGAACACGTCGCATGGGACTACATCCCTTTCACGCCTCAACTGCAGGCTCTGGCCCAGCAAGCCGATGCCGTATGCTTCGGCTCTCTGGCGCAACGTCACGATATTTCACGCAACACACTGCACCGCTTCCTCTCCATGATGAAAAAGGATACCTTGAAAATATTCGACGTAAACCTACGCCAACATTTTTACGACAGGAGTATCCTGGAAGATAACCTAAATGTCTGCAATATACTCAAACTCAACGACGAGGAAGTTGCCATACTCGGCAGACTCTTCGGGTATGAGAGCACAAATCGTGAAGCCATCAGCCGGCAGCTGCTGACCGATTTCTCACTGAAGATGGTCATCCTGACATGCGGTTCAGAATGCAGCTATGTATTCACACCCGACGGGATGTCGCACATTGACACTCCCAAAGGCAAAATGGCCGACACAGTCGGAGCCGGCGACAGTTTCACGGCTACATTCTGTGCCTGCATCATGCAAGGAGACCCCATCAGCAAGGCGCATCAGGCAGCCGTTGACGTGGCAGCCTATGTCTGTACCCAAAACGGTGCAATGCCGGTATGGCCTGCTGAACTTAGGGATACCGTCTCGGAATAACAACCGTTTAGCCTCAAGTCTTCCGAGTTTCCCAAGAAGGAAAAAACACTTAGCCGGCAGGGAATATCCGAAGTTTTTTAACGAACTTTGTATAACTATATTAACACACACAAGACAACAAATGAAGCATTTCCTTCTCACAGCAATCTGTTTCCCTTTATCCATAGCCTCCACCCTGCATGCTCAGGACAACACTAAAGGCTATTACAAGGATTTATTCGTAGACGGCGGTATCCACCTTACCTCCAGAAATGACCTTCCGGCTGCACGGTTTCTGAATCTGACAGAGGAATCGTTTATCTGCTCCCCTCAGGAATCAACCAACTCACGCTACAACTATACCGACTCTCTCATGCAAAGCCAGGTCTTTGGAGGAAGTCCCGTTGACGAAAACGGCATACTGCTCTACCCCGACGGCGCACCACGCTTCCGCATGATATATACAAACGGGGGGCGGGCAGGTTCCCACGGAACTGTCGTCGGCCAGACGGGCAAAAAGCACGTCAATGAGTATATCCGCAACGGAGGAAGCTATCTGGGCACCTGCGCCGGGGCCTATATCGCAGGCCGGGCCTTTATCAGCGCACTGGGCAGCCCGTTGGACAAAGAAGAGAAGTATTACGGCATCTGGCCGGGACTCGGCACCTCAACCAGTCTTGTCCAATCCAGCACAAAGGTGTCGATTGAGAAAAATTCACCACTGCTGAAATATTCCGACTTCGGCAACGACCTCATGGTAGACAGCGTACGCCATAATGGCGGCGGTTATGCCGTCATGGACTCCTTGTGCCCTGAAGGCACCGAGGTGCTGGCACGCTACTATACCCTGGGGCGGAAACTGAAAAAGGACATCCACGGGAAACCTGTCATCTGGGCCTATAAGGAAAACAGTGAAACGGGACGCGTCGTCATGTGCGGCTCGCATCCCGAAGGAGTAGAAACAGGCGAAAGACTCGACCTCATGGCTGCCATGAT